>NZ_JADEXF010000364.1 GCF_015207245.1 Nostoc cf. edaphicum LEGE 07299 | reverse complement strand
TCCTTGGAGTAATACTGTAATAGCTAATGTTGTAGCCAAAAGAAAATTTCTTATTCTCTATCAAGGGTTTTAACGTATTCTCTTTCAGAGGGTTTAGCCTCGAGTTAAGGCTTGTACATCTAAAGTAAGAAAAATAGCACGTAAATCACGTAAATATAGAGCAATAAATCACGATATTGGTCAGCAAAAGCGATAAGCCTGACGGCATGGCTACGCTTACCGCGCTGGTCTGGCGCATAGTATAGTAGCGCTAAAGCGTCAAACCAGATCCACCTATAATAATTGTCGTAATTCAACAAACTACTAGAATACAACTCCCTTGACTTTTTGACTCAATGACCGCTTCTAATGATATTTGGCTACCTGCACCGACGGATTTAACTTTGCTACCAGATGAGATTCATGTCTGGTGCATAGACCTTGAACAACCGGAAACAAAACTGCAAAGTTTAGCAGCAACTCTTTCCAGTGACGAAACATCTCGTGCTGAACGGTTTTATTTTCAGGAACATCGACAGCGTTTCATTGCTGGTCGTGGTATTCTGCGAACTATATTAGGTCGCTATTTGGGTATCCAGCCCTTACAAGTAGAGTTTAATTATCAACAGCGTGGCAAACCAGTATTAGCAGATACATTTGCTGATAGTGGACTGGCGTTTAACTTGTCTCATTCTCAAGGTTTGGGTTTGTGTGCGGTGAATTGCACTAGAGAAATTGGTGTAGACCTAGAATATATTCGCCCGATGTCTGATCTGGAAGCTCTTGCCAAACGGTTCTTTTTACCGAGAGAATATAAGATGTTGCGATCGCTATCTCCCAACCTACAGCAAGAGGTATTTTTCCGTTACTGGACTTGTAAGGAAGCTTATTTAAAAGCAACTGGAGACGGACTATCCCAGTTAGAGCAAATTGAAGTATCGCTAACTCTCACAGAACCAGCCAAGTTACAGATAGCTGAAGACTGGAGTCTTTTTGAACTAGTACCTGCTAACAATTATGTTGCTGCTGTTGCTGTAGCGAATTTAGGCTGGGATTTGAAATGTTGGCAGTATTAATACTAGTCATTAGTCATTAGTCATTTGTTATTCTTCCCCAATGCCCAATGCCCCATGCCCCTACTTATCTTCCTGCATATTCCTCACAATTCTTGTCACCAGCTTCCTGGGTACAAATCTGACGCTTTTTGCAAGTAATTTATTCATAAAGCCAGGAATAACAATGGTTTTGCCCTTCATTAAGCCGCGAAAACCAATTTCGGCTACTGTTTGTGCATCCATCATCCTCTTACCCTTGAGCAACTTAGAGTCAGCCATTCCGGTTCTTTCATGAAAGGCAGATGCAGTTGAGCCTGGACAAAGAACTGTCACAGTGACACCTGTACCTTCTAATTCATTAGCGATCGCTTCCGAAAAAGATAAGATATAAGCTTTAGTAGCAAAATAAACCGCCATCAAAGGCCCTGGTTGAAAAGCAGCAGCCGAGGCAACATTTAATATCTTACCTTCACCTTGCTTTACCATGTGCTTCACGAATAGCTTAGTTAAATGGGTGAGGCACACCAAATTTACCTGTAGCATTTCCAATTCAGTAGCTAGGTCTGTTTCGTGAAATAATCCATAAATACCAAATCCAGCATTATTTACTAGCACATCAACATTAATATCGGCGAGTTGCAACTCCGTGAAAATTTCTTTAGGAGCAGTTGATATAGATAAATCCTTAACAAGAGTTTTGACAAAAATCCCAAATTTTTCTTGGAATTTAGCTGCAATTTCTACTAGCTTTGGCCCATTTCTGTCTACTAAGACCAAATTGTAATCATGAGCAGCAAAAATACATGCTAATTCGTAGCCAATTCCACCAGCTGCTCCAGTAATAAGAGCAGTTTTGTTGCTCTGACCTTGATGTTTTGTGTTCATGTAAGAATGTTAGTGAATTCAACTTGATGAAGCTGCGTTGCATTTACAGTTGTTCTCGTTCTACAATTAAGTATGCGTAATATCTGAACCAACGAGAAATATCTTGAGTTATTACCCTTTCAAATGCTTGTGTGGTTCATTAGATAGATGTAGCAGCCCAAGCGTAAATTTAGGACTTATGCATCGAAAAAGCTAGGCATTAAAGAAGCTTGGTTATTTCAGACTGCTAGCTGTCACTTTTGATTAGTCACAAAAGCAAGCGGGTAAAATTAAACTTTTATGCTCGACACTAACCATTCTATCCTCGATTGCTTCTGTCAAGAGGTGAATACTAAAAATTTACATGATTGGGCATAAAAAAACAGGGCAATATAATTGCCGCTGTTATTGTATGAGTTGTTGCTGGCATCTGAAATATTGGCTATTTAGTAGTACTGAGTTTTAAAAAGCTTGAACTAAATAAACTTATTTTTTAGGTTCGTAACGCACCGAAAGTATCCGAGATGGTGCGTTACGTTCTTAACATATCCTACGTAAGTTGTGAATTACTAAGCGATATTTAAGAAGCCACTTTGAATCAAGTAGGCGGTATAAGTCATAAACAATTGAGAATCAATTGGAGGACAAGCAATAGAACTACCTGCCAATGCATGAAGAGTATCTTGGCAGCTAATGTGGGGTCTTCTAGCTTGTAAATACAAATCAGGGATAGTCAGTTGTTCATCAGACCAACGTTCCAGTAAAAATGGTCGCAGAGTGTACAAAGGATTATCCGCAGAAGTCACATTATTGATTAACTCTGATTGCCATTTTTCGTAAGGAATCATCTCAACGGAATAGCCAAATGAGCGTATCCACTCAACTAGCATTTTCAACGCTGCGGGTTGGGGATGTTGTAAATTGAAAGCTTTACCTATGGATTCTTTTTGGCGTGATAGATAAACGATCGCTTTACTTACATAGTCTACAGGTGACATATCCAACATATAATCTACATCAGGGAAATATCCCATTTGTAGACAGCCCTTGGTCATCAAATTGATAAAGTCATGTGTGTTACAAATGCCTGTCTTGCTATCACCTGAAATCAGTGGTGGTCTATGGATAGTTACAGGCAGTCCACGGTCACGAGCAATTTTGACTAACTTTTCAGCTACCCATTTAGTTTGGGAGTAACCAAGATAAATACCTTCCCAATGATTGAATTCATCCTGTTCTTTAACAACCTTGCCAGCATAAGCCGTGGATTCAAAAACAGCAACACTGGAAACGTAATGTACAGGCTTGACTTTAACTTGACAAGCTAATCTCAAAACTTCTTGAGTGCCTAAAACATTGGCTGCTTTCAGTGCAGAGTATGGGAAAACATAATTCAATAAAGCAGCACTATGATAGATGGTATCAATATTGGCAGCTAAGATTTGAAACTGTTCCGAACCAATACCTAACAATGGTTGAGATAAATCGCCGACAATCGGAATAATTCTGGAGGTAAATTCTTCCTGCCAAATTGCATACTGTTCCAGATTCTTTTGGAGTTTGCTTTTGCCTTCTTCAGCATTAGCAGCACGCACTAAGCAATAGATATCCGCATTAGTTTCTTGTAGCAATTCCCGGATGATAAAGGCTCCTAAAAAGCCTGTTCCTCCAGTTAAAAAGATGTTCTTGGGTTCACCTATAGCTACATTAGATGCAGCGCCGGGATGGATGGTGGGGTCAAGAACAGCCTCAGCACCTAAATCTAGAACTGAGGGTGCAGCGTTAGCATTAGAGGCTACTACCTTTGTATCTTGAACTGGTGAACCTTCTTGCACTTCTTCAGCTAAACGCTGTGAAAGAGCTTCAATATTTGGGTAATGCCATAGCAACAATGGAGATGGTTGAAATCCTAGTAATTTTTCTAAGTTACTTACTAGAATCATTGCTTGGGCTGAATCCAAGCCATAGTTTTCTAAATGTTCTTTTACATCTATTTCATCAGTTGGGACTCCTAGCAACTTAGCTAAGTTAGATACCAAAAATATTTGAATATCGTCTGCTGTGAAAGACTGTTTTATAGTCATTTTTAAATCTCCAACAATGATGTAGAACGAACAGGGTGATACTGACTGTAATAATTGGAAGCTTGCAGCCCTTGAATTTTCAAATTTTGGACACGATACAAAAAGGCTGCACCAGTCATAATTTGATTAGCTACATCAACTACCCGACGATTATTTGGTTCAGATAGATAAGAACCACGTACCCAGTCATTGAAACCGCCCATTGCCGGGCCACACCAAATTTGATAATCGACTTCTCTACCTTTTTCACCAGAACTAGACCAGCGAGAAGATAATCCTAGATACCAACGGAAAATCAACGCCATTTTCAGTTTAGGATTATTAACTGCTTTCCCAAGTTTCTCAGGATTCTTTTGGGACAGATAAGCCGCAGTTCCTTCCCATACTTCAGCAATAGTTTTGCGAAAAACTTGTTTTTCTAATTTCTCTCTTTCTGCAAGGGGGATGCTTTCAATGGAATCATAAGCGCGATAGAGTTCAAATAATTTCTGCGCTCGCATGGGGAACATTGTACCCCGTTTGAGAACTTGCAATTTGACTCCCATTTCAAACATATCTGCTGCTGGGGCCATAATCATATCAGCCATTTCTGCTTGAGCTAGTAACTTTTTGGTATGTTCACAAGCCCCAGATTCAACGCATGATTGATTAATGGAACCGGTCATTATATAAGCAGCACCCATCATAAAGGCTGCTAATGCTGATTGTGGTGTACCAATTCCTCCGGCAACACCAATTCTAATGGGTGTTTGGTAATGATATTGTGCTTGAATTTCATCTCGCAAGGCAATAATAGAAGGTAACACACAAACTAGGGGACGATTATCTGTATGTCCTCCAGAATCAGCCTCGACGGTAATATCATCAGCCATCGGAACTTTGGCTGCAAGGGTTGCTTGTAACTCAGTAATTAACCCTTGTTCCAGCAGTTCTTTGACTATTCTGGCTGGTGCTGGTTGCAGAAATTTAGTCGCAACTTCTCGGCGAGAAATTTTGGCAATGATTTTATTTTTGATTTCAATTTGATTAGCACTATTCAACCCCAATCCAGCAACACGGTAATAAAC
>NZ_JADEXF010000363.1 GCF_015207245.1 Nostoc cf. edaphicum LEGE 07299 | reverse complement strand
AATCTAACTTTCTTAATTACGAATTACGAATTAATAAAATTCTGCGTGCAAGTTGGTGGAGCATTGCGTGTTCTCAGTTACTAGAGGGACTCCACTGGTGAGTTGTTACACACTCTTTTAAGGATGGCTACTTTTAAGCCTACCTCCCAGGTTCTTCGTACTCCCCATTCACACACGCGCACTGCATTTGGCAGTGTTACTTTTCCTCTCGTACTAGTATGTAGGCTCCACGAGTTGGGGCACGCAAGATATTATTATAGTACATTATACTACAGAAATACTACTTTATCGATTACAAGACAAGAGGTAAAGCTAGATAAAGATGATTGAATTATCTACTGCGTCAGCGATCGCTCATTTGCGCCTGCCATGCGTAAGGGCAATGGTACGGAAGTATCCTTCATATAGGCGATTGCACTCGGTATGCATAACTAAATATAACTATTGTCACTGTAACTAATTGGCACAAAATAGTACAGGTTGCCTTACTAAAAATCTACAGCGATCGCAGTGCAGTAATGGTATCAACGTTATTTTAATGATTGGTAAAGTACAGGGTTTGAGTTTCCAAAACCTTTTGGTTTACACCCTAGCATCTACCTACAGTAAAAAAACTAAGGGTACAAATACTATGGTAGTTTAAACAGAAGTATTAGAATAAATACGTTTTGTTGCTTAGAAATGGAGTAGCTATTTTGTTGAATATCAAATCTTTGTCAGTAGTTTGTACAAGCACATCGTTACTTGTATTGGGTATTAATGAAATAGGGTCTGCTTCTTCCTTTAATCCGACACCTGTGTTTGACAACGTTGCTAGCTACAGTACTACTATTACTGGAGATAATAATCTAGCTGATATTTACTATCCTAATCCAACAGACTTAAAAACAAGCAATTATTCCTTTCCAGTAGCACTATTACTACAAGGTGCACTAGTTGACAAATCAAATTACTCTAATTACGCTAAACAAGTTGCACGTTATGGATTTGTAGTAGTGGTGCCAAACAGCAAGCGTATAGCTCCAATATTTGGCGAAGCATTATTACCCCAAACTAGCCAAATTAATACAGCTTTACAACAAATTGTAGTTGAAAATAAGAATGTTAGTTCACCTATTGTAGGCTTGCTGGATACAGAGAAAGTAGGATTATTGGGTCATTCGTTAGGCAGCGCCGTAGGATTATCTGCAATTGGAAATTTATGCTTGAAACCAACACTTTGTCCGGGTTCTTTCTCTCGACCTAAACAAATTGTAGCAGGAGCATTCTATGGTGGTGGTCTTCGCAATGAGAATGATGTTTATCTTCCTATTAACAATGATGGAATACCAGTTGCACTCCTGCAAGGGGATCGTGATGGCAGAGCGCTGCCTTTCCGGGCTAGTTTAACTTATGACAAAATTAAAAATCCACCTGCTGCACTGATTAATATCAAAGGTGCCAATCATTTTAGTATCACAAATACAAATAATCCTGCTGGTGCAATTCCTGACCCGATAAATTCTACACTTAATCAAGATGTAGCTATTGAAACAATTGCTCGGTGGAGTGGTTTGTTTTTACGTGCAAGTATTCTTAATGATAAAGACGCTTTTAATTACGTTTATTACACAGGTGAAGCTGCTGACTCCAATGTGACAGTAGAGAGTAAACGTGTTCCTGAATCGGCATCGACTGTTGCACCTTTAGGGATATTGTTTACTTATTTTACGATTACTCAACTACGAAAAAGAATAAATGAATCAAAACGCCATTTTAAAACCAATCTCTAAAACAGTCCTTGTTACTGGAACATCCAATGGTATTGGTAAACTGGCTACTATTTACTTTGCCAAGCACAGATGGAATGTTGTTGCAACAATATGAAACCCTAGTAGTAACAACCTTTATTTTGAGAAAAATTTTTCGATGTACGATAGTCTGATTAAAATTTACAAAGTAAGCAATGCTTACTTTTTGTAATAATAAACATTGCTATACTTTAAAACTCACTTATCCGATCGCACAGGCAACGGCATATCCAGAATCTCCATCAGCAAATCCAGACGAGAGGGGCGCGTCAAGAGTGGGACGATGTTCGGCAAACTGTAGTAGTCACCTGCAAAAGTGAACGTATCTACAGGTGCTTGCTGCTGCTTCAGTTGACTCTCTACCCAGTCGTAATGAGTACCCACACGGACAATCACCACATTGGGCATTATCGCCAATTCCCGGCAGTAGTTCTTGTAGACTTCACCGAAGTAAGGAGCCGCATTTTCGCCCTCATCCGTCACCAAGATGATTTGGTCAACCACCTGCTTCTTCTTCCGCATTGCTTCCAATGCACAACCGATACTAGTACCACCGCCTGCATTGATATGCTGGAAAGCACGCTCCCAGTCGCTCAACTCCTTGCCCTTTGCTGTAACAGGATACGGAATTGTGTCAAAGGCGTAAACAAACAGTTCTGCCTGAGTGATACCAGAGATTAGGGCAGCGAGTTGCTTACCGATCGCGATCGCATTTTCCATTGAACCAGATTTGTCCACCAATAAAGCAGTTGGACGAGCGATCGCACCCCGCCGCTTCACCTGTTCGTTAGTCACCTTTTCCAGTTGGGCAACGGTGTCTGCGTCAAAATCTCCTGCGTCTGTGGCAATCTGTGCTTTGAATGCTGAAACACGCCCACTCTTAGACGCTGCTTTCAGCTTGGAATCAATCAACTTCTTAACTTCTGGGTGATCCATTGCACCTCTAGTCTGGAGAGACTTGAGGTTGTTGATCGTTTCTTGAGGAGTCATGCTGTTGATTAACGCCACCAAGACAACAGGTGTAAGTTGCTTGATTGCACCAATTGCGATCGTGTAGGGAATGTTGAACTCCACGATCAGCCGTGCCTGTTCTGCGGCACTTTCTGCCTTAGCAAGCTGCTTCAGCACATTTGCTAAGGAACCCTCTGGAGGAGTATCGCGGAAAAGAATCGCATTTGCCCGTTCATTTGGCTTGATGTGCAGTGAAGCATATAAGTGCTTCATTGCTTTACGACCTCTGAGTGCAGCGCGATCGAACAGAGCCGGATTGCTTTCTCGCACCTTCAAGTAACGCCGTACCGCAGTGCGAGCGGAACGAGGCAGTTTATTCTGCTGCTGCTTCATGAAGTCCACCACACGAGCTACCTGATAGGGTGGAAACTCTTGCAGCATCATAAATCCAGCATCTCGGTGTTCAGTCAAATTGCTGGTTAACAAATGAGCAACAAACACCTCTTTGTGGTCGCGGACATCACCATGACGCTGATACCAAATTGCCAGGTGTCCGTAGAAGATGGGATCGAGTTCAACAATTAACTGATGAATTTCTGTAACTTGCTCAAGCTTGCGGTGAGGAGTTGTCAGCAAACTGTTGAGCATTTCCAAACGCAGGTCACGTTCTGCGGTATTCATTATAAACCTCCTCTAGTTGTGATGGATGAGGAGCCAGATGTTGCACGCGAGGTGATCAAGTCACCGCGCAAGTTGTAGAAGCATTGTGTATAACTTGTGCTTTAAATAATTGAAATTCCGCACAAGTTAGCAAAGCAGTTTTCACAATTGCCTATACCAATTTGGCTACGCTCCCATCAAAGGGAGCGACAGGAATCGTTCACCTGCATTCCGTTGCCGGAGTGTGTAGGCTTCACAAGTTAGGGCGCGGAATTAAATCTTAAGTCACTGGATGACTCTGAAATTTAACCATAGACAGCTTCAGGACGGATGATAAAATCACCACTGGGACGGCGATCAATTACGTAAGCAGAAAGGCGATCGCTATTCACATCTAAATGTCGAGCAACGCGCTCCTTCACTGCCAGATCATTCATCCCTGCTGCAATTCCCAATTGGGTTTTTGGCACATCAACAGAACGTCCTTCAAATCGAATATGAACCATTACAATCACCTCTTGTTTTAATTACGAACTGATATTAGTGGATCTGATCGGGATTGAACCGATACCCTCCCTGTGAGAGTTACACTCACACCTCATGCAAGTTGAAAAAGCTGTGGTTACACCGCAGGAATTGAACCTGCAACTTATCGTTTTAGAGACGATCGCTCTACCATTGAGCAAGTATGTAAGCTTTTTCTGTCAGGGCACAAGTGACATCCGGGATCTCTACCGTTAGAGCTACAGACCCAAGGAAAGCATTATTGCAATGCTTTTGAGGAGGCTTTTCTTGTATACTACAAATGTAGTACACGATTTACATAATGTCAAGTGTCGGGATGGATTGGGCAATTGTCTTTGATGTAGTGTCATGGAAACCATTGCCCGACAGCATCGACCATTTTTCACCATTTGGCACGAGCGCAGCGGAACCAGTACCTTCTTTCATGACAGTCTTTCAACTCGACACCACAATCTTGGTTTTCAGCCAGCAACAGAGCAGGTTGACTGGGTGCATAATCCAAGAGCGCCAGCGTTGTACACAGTCCATTTGCCGTAAGCAAGTCGCTCAGTGCCCACCTGCCCCCTGCCTCCTGCCTCCTGCCTCCTTCACGGCTTTGTTTTTAATTAAAAAGTATTGAATGCAGTTGACAAATTCTTCTAATTCTAAAATTAAATTAGTAGTACCTTTAAGGTCTCGATCGCTAGCTAGTTGTTCTAGTTTGTCAGTTGCTAAGTACATAGCTGTGGCTCCAATGTTGGCACTAGCACCTTTAACGTGATGAGTTTCTCGCGCTATTTGCTCAAAGTCATCCGTTGCGATCGCTGCTTTAATTATCTCTAAACGGGGTTTAATATCTTCAACGCATATTTGCAATAAATTTAATTCAAATTCTTCATCATTTCCTGATATCTGATGTAAATGTTCCCAATCAATTGCTAAGTCAGTGGAAACTGTCTGTTCATACACACCTGCTTCTTGCTGGGAAACGATCACACCTGTCCAATGCTCTAAAGTCTCAGCCAATTTTTCTTTAAATACTGGCTTACTCAAATAGTCGTCCATTCCGGCATTTAGACACGTTTGTTCGTCTTCTTTCATTACATTAGCTGTCATCGCAATCACCACAGGACGATGACCCAATGCAAAAG
>NZ_JADEXF010000362.1 GCF_015207245.1 Nostoc cf. edaphicum LEGE 07299 | reverse complement strand
GGACATCTAAGATCAGAGTAAACAAAGCATAAAGCTCAGTAAGGATTTTAATCAGCTAGCATAAGTATTCACAATAAAAAGGGGCTATACTATGGCTACTTATTTGATTGCTTCAATAAAAGTGAAAAATGCTGAAGCTTTTGAAGAATATAAGCGTCAAGTTCCTCATACAATTGCCAAGTATGGCGGACGTTACTTAGTCCGTGGTGGAGAAGGAGAAGTAGTAGAAGGAAATTGGCAAACAAATCGATTGGTTGTCTTAGAATTTCCTGACAAGAATTTATTTAACAACTGGTACAACTCTGAAGATTACAAGAATCTGAAAATATTGCGTAAAACTCATGCTGCGACTGATCTTGTTATAGTCGAGGGGATTTAACTGTGATTAGTCATGATTAATAGTGAATTTTTAATCTTCAACTTCAGGCTTGTGTTTTAAAAAATTAACCACAATTTTTCCAATTTTAAATGACTCTAGGCGTCAATTTATAATTTACAGAGTATGTAAGTTGACAAACCTATTTTGAGTCAAAGCATATCTGTCACTTCTAAGCAATTCTTACTCGACAAGACATAAAAGTAGTAATTCTTCTTTAGTAAAAACTTTACATCATTGCAAAGATATTTTTCTTAAACGAGAATTATTCAACTATTTTTAGTTCCGGGTTAGAAAATACTGATTTTCTGAATTAAGGAGGAACACTAACATGGAAACCAATATCAAAACATTCAAATATATAATCGTTGGTGCTGGACCTGGTGGTCTACAAATGGGATATTTTCTTAAAAAAAATGATCGAGATTACATTATCCTAGAAAAAAATGGTACGGCAGGTTCATTCTTTGCAGAGCAGCCAAGACATAGGAAGCTAATTTCAATAAATAAGAAATATAACTATTTTACGGAAGATGAATTCAACTGGAGACATGATTGGAATTCTCTTCTGAGCGATGACCCTTCGATGAGATTTACTTCCTATACAGAGGAACTTTTTGCAGATGCAGATATCCTTTACCAATATTTACAGGATTTTGCCAACCATTTTAAGCTTAATATTTCCTACAATGTAGCAGTAACAAAGATTAAGAAAGACATTGATGGAGATTTCTTATTACTTACGTCAACTGGGCAAATATACAAGTGTCAAGTCCTTTTATTAGGGCTAGGAGCTGTTGCGCCCATGATTCCCAATGATATTGAGGGAATCGAATTAACAATGGGATACGAAGATCACCCATTGGATATTGAATTATATCGAAATAAGCGAATTGGTATCCTTGGTCAGGGTAACTCAGCATTTGAAACAGCAGAGTATCTCTCAGGTGTTGCAGCATTTGTCCACATTTTGGCTAAACAACCAGTCAAATTTGCATGGGAAACCCATTTTGTTGGCGATGTTAGAGCAGTCAATAACAATATCTTCGATATGTATCAGCTCAAATCTCTTCATGCGGTTCTTAATCCACGCGTGAAGAGAATCAGCAAAATATCTGAGAACACATTGCAGACGAATCATGAGTACGATTATCCTAATGCAAGTATTCCAGGTACATTGAAGTTGACAAGAGAGTACGACTTTATTATTAGATGTACTGGCTGGAAGTGGGTTAATGACAACATTTTTGATGATGAGATCAAACCTCAGACTTGGAAACGAGGCAAGTATGCTCAAATAACGCCGAGTTGGGAGTCTGTTAACGTTTCAAACCTCTTTTTTATAGGGGGCGCTATGCAAGGCAATGATCGCCAAGCGTCGTCCGGCTTTATTCACGGATTCAGATACAACATCAGAACTTTATTTCATCTTTTAGAGGAGAGATTCGAGAGCATTCCATACCCCAGAAAAACCTTTGAGACACTTAACTGGGAAGAGTTCCTGGACTGGATGTACCAACGATTTAGCATTTCCGCAGCACTTTTCCAACTCTACGGTGTTCTATGTGATGTTTTAGTCATCTCTGAGGGCTTAAAGCAAGCAACTTTATATCAAGAATTACCTCTGCAACAAGTACAGCAGCTTAACTTTGGAAATCAGCATGTTTTGATTATGACCTTAGAGTTTGGCTTCGATAAGTTTGATGAGTCTAGTATTACTTTTCTTGGCCCCTCCGATCCGCTTGATACCTCCTGTGCAGCATTTTTACATCCAGTCATACGACATATGCACAAAGGAGTCACTGACGAGTTTCATTTCGGAGATTCTCTTTTAGCTCGATGGGATAGACCTCACGGAACAGGGGGAGCTGTCATGTCTTATCACTATACATTCCAGAAATGGCTCGAAAGTAAACTAGGCTTGAATTTAAATTTACCTGAACCTATAGAAGGTGGCCCCTACCACAAATGGTCAGAGGAAGAGATCAGAAAGTGGCGGGAAAGCAATGCAGTCAATACCTCTTCTGACTCGAACACGTCTTCTCATCCGTGTAAACGACCGATTTAAACAGCTATTTTTTCTTAACTTGTCATCAAGCTTTGTATAGGTGAAACTGTTTCTCAAAAGTTTCCGTACTATCCGACATGCTGTGAATTCATGGATATCCCAGCTTTTAGCGATAGGTCAGTACGTTCGATACTCCTGCCAATATTCAAGTGTGACTAACAAGTGGTCTTCTACACTTAAGTTTAGTTGACCACCTTTTTTTGCACTACACAATTCGGTTTGACTACTGTTACCATCCTTCTATAGGTGGCGATATACGCTCTACATAGCCGTTTGAATTCTAATGATGGCAGGTCTTTTATCTGTGCGTAGCTCATCGCTATTTCTTTTTTGACCTGTATTTTTTCATGCTTACATTATTCGTGCAAGAGGTCTAATGAATAAGAAACATAGAGATGTAGAAGTTGCTATCCGGTCGAGTTCAACTATTGACGACTGTGTAGTACTAGTGCGGGAGACAGAAAAGTTAAGCCAAGAACTAGTTGCTTATGTAGTTCCATCAAATTCATTTACTTCAGAACGACTGTTATCTCATCTGCAAAAAACTCTGCCTGCTGAATTGATACCTATGGCAATTGTGCCAGTTTCCGCTTTGCCGTTGACTGCATCCGGACAGATAGACAAAGCAGCTCTAAATCATCTGGAAATAAAGGACACTGATTTAGTGCAGCGATGGGAAGAGCAAATCCAATCATTATCTGAAGTTGAGCAAGTAGCAGTGGTGGTTCAAGGAGAGATCAAGCACCAGCCATCACTGCGTCTGTCAGACTTGTTACCTGATTGGAAAACTGTCACGGGTGAAGAAAACAACAGTCCAATTAAATCCCAATTGTCCCGTTCAGCTATTAAGCAGGAGTCCATTTCAAATAACCCAGCTATTAATAATGGGGGGGAGCTCAAGCGGGAAAAAAATTCCCCAACAAGCCTTGCAACAGTTCTGCAAAGAGCGGCTCATCAAAGCCCGAAACAAGAACTCATTTATATTCAATCTGATGGCTCTGAGCAAATTCAATCTTATAAGGATTTATTCTTAGATGCTCAACGGATTTTGGCTGGTTTGAGAAAGCTGGGTTTGAAGCCACAAGATAAAGTGATATTTCAAATTGATCGAGGCCAAGATTTCATTCCCGCTTTTTGGGGATGTATCCTAGGTGGCTTTATTCCTGTACCAATTTCGATCGCTCCAACTTATGAGCAGGCAAATAGTACTGTTAACAAATTGCATAATACCTGGCAGATGTTGGAAAGACCAATTATTCTGACTAGCTCAGAATTAGCTGTCAGCATTCGTTCCCTGGCAGAACTGTTAAATATAGAAAATTTTCAAATAGAGACTGTTGATACTTTACGCCAAAATCAACCAGATTCCAACATTCATCAGAGCCAACCAGATGATCTAGCATTGCTACTTCTCACCTCTGGAAGTACTGGTATGCCTAAAGGTGTGATGTTGAGCCATCGCAATTTATTAAGTGCGACGGCTGGTTTAGGGCAGATGAACAAGGTTTCCAGCCAGGATATTACCTTGAATTGGATGCCATTAGATCATGTGGGTGTGATCGTGTTTCTCTTACTGATGCCAATTGAGTTGGGTTGCAAGCAAATCCATATACCCACTGATTTTATTCTGCAACATCCCATTCAATTGCTGGATTTGATTCAACATCATAAAGCTACAATCTCTTGGGCACCTAATTTTGCTTTTTCTTTAATCAATGACCGGTTTTACGAAATTAATCAGCGCTCATGGGATTTATCTTCCATGCGATTGCTGGTTAATGCTGGAGAGCAGATTGTGGCCAAAACGGCACGAACTTTTCTCAAGCTACTTCAGCCACATCATCTGCCATCTAATGCAATTCATCCAGCCTTTGGAATGTCCGAGACTTCCGCAGGGATCACTATGTCTGATGATTTTTCTTTAGAAACGTCATTGGACGATATGTCATTTGTGGAACTTGGTCCCCCGATTCCTGGAGCATCTATCCGCGTCACTGATGATAATAATCAAGTTGTTCCGGAGGGGGTGATTGGCAGATTTCAGGTGAAAGGTCTTTCAGTGACCTCTGGTTACTATCAAAACCCTGAAAGCAATCGTAAGGCTTTTTGTGAGGATGGATGGTTTAATACCGGAGACCTCGGTTATATGCAGTCAGGGCGTATAGTGCTAACTGGTAGAGAGAAGGATGATATTGTTATTAATAGTATAAACTATTACAGTCATGAAATTGAAGCGGTTGTCGAAGAAGTAGAGGGTGTAGAGGTTTCTTACACAACAGCTTGTGCTGTACACACACCTGGCCATAATACTGAGCAATTGGCGATTTTTTTCAGTTCTGTTGTCTCTGACCAGAGCTTATTGAAACAACTGATTAAAAAAATTCGTGGAGCGGTTGTCAAAAATATTGGGGTAAATCCGAATTACATCCTTCCTGTTGAGAAGGAGGTTATTCCTAAAACTGCGATTGGCAAGATTCAGCGATCGCAACTGAGCAAGCGCTTTGAGGCTGGCGAATTTGACAATATAATTCAACAGCTTGGGATCCATTTAGACAATCCCAATTTGCTGCCAGACTGGTTTTACCAAAAGACCTGGCAGCAGAAAGCACCCGTC
>NZ_JADEXF010000361.1 GCF_015207245.1 Nostoc cf. edaphicum LEGE 07299 | reverse complement strand
GGAATAATCTGTACCCTCTAACCTGTACCCTATTCCCTTCCCCAATCCCCAGCGATCGCATCTTCAAATTCAGATCATTCGTGTTCATCACGTATAATGGTCAAACCTAAAGCTTTGTAGGCACTTAGCATATTATTAGATACCGTAGGTGCAGTTACTAGGTAAGTCAGGGCATGAATAGACTCCACTAGATAAGGAGCAGCGGTGTCTAATTTTTCTGCTGTGACTAATCCGACTACCTCAGCCGATCCAGCAATCATCGCTCGTTTGACATGGGCTTCGTCTAAGTTAGGTACACTAATCCCAACTTCTGGATGTAAACTGCAAACCCCTAACATGCACAAATCTGCACGAATCATCCGTAATGTCTCAATGGTGACAGTACCCACATTCACCAAGGCTTTTTTGTAGAGTTGTCCACCTAACATCACAACTTCTATATGGGGATGTTCTGCTAAAGCAACTGCTATTGGCGGACTATTTGTGATCACTGTTGCATGCAAATCTAGGGGCAAATGACGGGTTACTTGGAGAGTTGTTGTACCTCCGTCTAAAATCACCACCTGTCCTGTACAAACTAATTTTGCTGCTGTCCGAGCGATCGCTTCCTTTTCCTTTGGCGCTTGCTTTTGGCGATCGGCATAACTAGCGGTGGCTGGAGATTTGAGGAGCGCTCCCCCATGAACGCGTTGCAATAGTCCCGTTTCTGCCAGTTCTCGCAAATCCCGACGAATCGTATCCTCAGAAACTTTCAGAACAGCACTAAGTTCTGTCGAAAGTACCTTTTTATCACGACGCAGAATTTCTAAGATGAATTGTCGTCGTTCAGCAGTTAGCATAATTAATTTTCCTGAAAATGCGTTTTTGGACTTGAAATTGCACGTTTGTGAGTTTATACTTATTGATATGCAAGTCTTTGTACGGTAATCCGTAACTTCAATTGAATTCAAGCATATTCATGCACAATTGAATGTATTGATTTTGGCACTTGATGAAATCACACGGTTCCACAATGGTTCTGAGTGGTTGGCTTGAGCTTGAATAATTGTTGCTCAATGGGGGTTTTAACAATTTTTTTGTAGTGCGATCGCGCATTCGGTCTGTTCAAATTGTTTTTTATTCAATCAATAAACCATGACTACTATTAATACCCAATTTCCGATTGATCTCGGTGCTTACCAATTTTTAGCGCTCAATCCAGCAAATTCCAGCCTTACCGCCCAACAGCGAGAAACTCTAAAAGCGAATATTCAACTCTGCCGGGATGCGATCGTCTTTTTTACGGCGACTGGCGCTGCTAGCGGAGTGGGTGGCCATACTGGTGGGCCTTATGATACAGTGCCAGAGGTGATGATTCTCGATGCCTTTTTCCGGGGAGCATCAGAGCAATTTGTGCCGATTTTCTTTGATGAAGCAGGACATCGAGTCGCCACCCAATATCTAATGGCAACCTTGCATGGTGACTTACCTGCCGAGCAACTTTTACGTTATCGGCAAGCACATTCCCATTTACCGGGACACCCCGAACTAGGGCTAACTCCTGGTGTGAAATTTAGTTCTGGCCGCCTGGGCCATGTTTGGCCTTACATCAATGGTGTGGCAATGGCGAATCCAGGCAAAGCTGTTTTCTGTCTTGGTTCTGATGGATCGCAACAAGAAGGCAACGATGCTGAAGCTGCTCGCTTGGCTGTTGCTCAACATCTCAACGTCAAGCTGATTATTGATGACAATGATGTCACGATCGCTGGACATCCTTCTAAATATTTACCTGGTTTTAGTGTCGCCAAAACCTTAGAAGGGCACGGGTTAAAAGTACTTCAGGGAGACGGGGAAGATTTAGACGATTTATACCGTCGTATTTGCGAAGCTGTAAATACTCCCGGAGCGATCGCTATTATCAATAAACGCCCGATGTGTCCTGGTATTGAAGGTTTAGAAGGCTCCACTCATGGTCATGATGTAATTTCTGTAGATTTAGCACTTAAGTATTTAGAATCTCGCGGACAAACTGCGGCTGTCGAATACCTTAAAAGTATTGAGAAACCCAAACAAACATATACGTTTCTGGGTTCCAGTGACAAATGGGGCGCTAACCGCAGTGTGTTTGGTGAAGCTGTGGTGGGTGTTCTCGATCGCATGAGTGAAGCGG
Organism: Nostoc cf. edaphicum LEGE 07299; assembly: GCF_015207245.1. Lineage (GTDB taxonomy): Bacteria > Cyanobacteriota > Cyanobacteriia > Cyanobacteriales > Nostocaceae > Nostoc > Nostoc edaphicum_B. The sequence goes on along the minus strand of NZ_JADEXF010000361.1, from coordinate 2,922 downwards.
AGCGTAAAGAAAAAATTAGGGTCATTGATAGTGACTTAGAAGGCTCCTGCGGTTTGAAGAAAATTCATGATACATACCCAGAAATATTTATTTCCTCCGGCATTATGGAACGGAGCAACTTCTCTGCTGCGGCTGGATTCGGGATGGAGAAAGGCAAGCAAGGTATTTTTGCCACCTTCAGCGCCTTCTTAGAAATGTGTATCTCAGAAATTACAATGGCACGGCTGAACTATTCCAATGTTCTGTGTCACTTTTCCCATGCGGGTATAGATGACATGGCAGATAACACCTGCCACTTCGGTTTGAACAATATGTTTGCCGACAATGGCTTGGATGATGGCTACCAAACACAGTTGTATTTCCCAGCAGATGTTAATCAAATGACAGCTTGTGTAGAAGCTGTGTTCTTTGAGCCTGGATTGCGGTTTATTTTCTCCACCCGTTCTAAAGTGCCCAATATTAAGGACAGCAACGGCAATGACTTCTTTGGCAATGGTTACAAATTTGTTCCCGGTAAAGATGAAGTAATACGAGAAGGGACGCAAGGTTACATCATCAGTTTTGGCGATGCTCTCTACCGTTCCCTAGATGCTGTAGAGCGTCTTAAACAAGAAGGGCTAGACGTTGGTTTGGTTAACAAAGCAACTTTAAACACCATTGATGAAGAAATAATTACCAAAGTTGGTAATGCTCCTTTTGTGCTTGTAGTAGAAGCCTTCAACCGTCGCACTGGCTTAGGCAGTCGTTTCGGTTCTTGGCTACTAGAGCGGGGTTTGACTCCCAAATATGCCCATCTTGGAACTCACAAAGAAGGTTGCGGCGGTTTGTGGGAACAGTACCCATATCAAGGTATCGATCCAGTGAGCATCATCAACAAAGTGAAGGAGTTAGTTGGAAAAAGTTAATTCATTTATTAGGGCATAGCAGGGTAGCAGTGGAGAAGTGGCAGTAAATTTTTCCCCTCTGCCCCTCTGCTCCCCTGCTTCCTCTTTCTCTGCCAACTTTTGCCAAACTTGCAAGCTTTGCTGAAAATGGCTTAAACCTGTATTGATGCGATCGCTAATATAATTATCTAGACCAAAAACAAATTCTAAACTAGCGTGTAATTCTGGCTCTAAGGTAATACCACGATTGTGCAACTCTCTAATGGCAAAGTGGAGTTCATAACTATGTTCCCAGACTTGCTCGACAGTGGAATAATGCTTGGCAACTTGAGGAGGTTGGTGTTGTGCAGCATTGTTTGCTAACACTGTCGCAAATAAAGAGTCAGTTTCCTGTTGTAGAAATTGCAGCAGTGATTGAGTTGTCATGTCAAACCGAATCGGTGTCGCCGCCCAACTAGCAAAATCTGGTGCTAAACGCGCTACCTTTTGCAACACTTTGTCATTCACCCATACAATCATTGGAAATGGGTGGCGTTTGCGAAATTCATCCCGAATATGATTAATAGACCTCAGAAAATCGTCGAGTCCATCTACTGACTCTAAACCCAAAATCATCAACGCCGATGGCGGATTAGCTTCGGTTAGCAGCTGTAAATGAATACTTGTGTAAAGACTCCTGGCATTATGCGGCAGAATTACCTTTTGAATATGGTGTACTCCTGAAGAGATTTCTTCGAGTCGTTGCAGCATAAGTTCTTGCAAAACTCGATAATTGCAGCACACCAAAACCAGGGAGAATTGACCGCTAGAAAGGGTAATTGCTCTCCCCAAACTCCGTAAAGCACGCTCATTAGCTGCTCTGATATCTACTTGTGCGTGTCGTTCAACCATGATTTAAACTTTTCCGTCTCTGCTAAAACTGGGTTGACGGCAAACCAAGCTCCCTGATGATCGCGGTATTCAAATACAAATAGACTTCGCAAAAGGGTGTGGTATTCTATATCACCTCTAACTCGTTGCTGTTGCACTACCTGAAAGATTAGTTCCCACTCATGGGGGTCGATAGCGTTGGCTCGGTAATCCCGCTGTCTTTGAATTACCAGTTCGACACATTCCCGCTCAAAGGGTGGATCTTGTTCTCGCAAACAGTCAAACAGTAAACCTAGTAAGTCGCGTACATGACCACCACTCATTAGGCATAATCGATCTAAGGTTTCTAAACTATCAAACACCTCTGTAATTAAGCCTAACCGATCGCTAGGTAAAATGTCTGGAAAACCTCTAGCTAGCACCATTTGCCGCATCATTGATAGCCCTTGGGGAAAAATCTCACCAGAGCGCAAACGCACAGGTATCATCGGTAACATTTTTGGGGCAACTCCACCCCCCAAACGATGCTGAAGTTCGGCGCTATCGTTGGAGAAAGTTAGGGCTAAAGGAATAGTATAGACTACATGACAATTCAGTTTGCGTAACTGTTCGCCACGCTGAATAAATAAATATTCTGGCAGCGATCGCCCCGATGGTAAAGGTCTAATTGCGACTCGATCCAAGTTATCAACAATTACCACTAATCCTTTTTTACCCCTGGCTTTGAGTTCTTTGTTGGCAGGTTCTAGTAATTCTTGATTAATTGACTGTAAAATATTTGCGGTTCGCGGTTCTAAATAATCTCTTAATCGCCGCCGCAATTGGGGACTTTCTTTCGTTTTAGCTGTAATTTTGGCAATCCCTACAGATAACTCTGCTTCTACCCCAACGTCAATTGGCGTCTGCAAGAAATCCACAACTTCACCAAACAACTTGCTAAAGTAGCGAGGCTTGAGCCTAATTTTCATCCCTTCTAGACTTTCACTCACCTGTCCAGCGATCGCCAACAAAATATCAGTCACATCCACATCAGCCATTTCTAAGACATGGGTAGACTCAAAGTAAACTACATGAAATTGCTCCACTTCTAACTCAGCTTTCAGGCGCAACAACTCCGTTGATTTTCCACAGCCAAGATGTCCTGTAAATAGTTGACAGGTTGGTGTAT
>NZ_JADEXF010000360.1 GCF_015207245.1 Nostoc cf. edaphicum LEGE 07299 | reverse complement strand
AAAAAGATTTGGTTTGGGAAAAACCATACTAACTTGGCGACGTAAGCGATTGATGTTAACACGACGCTCATAAATACTCTGACCAAAAAATTCTACTCTTCCTTCAACCTTTACTTCTGCTTCTAATTCACTCATGCGATTTAACGATTTAAGAAAAGTAGATTTCCCACAACCACTAGAACCAATAATTGCCGTGACTTGGTTTTGGTAAATATCCATTGACACGCCTTCAACTATCTTTTGAGTGTCGTAAGAGAAGCTGAAGTTTTTGACTCTGATGGCTGGAATTAGTTTACTCATATTCCTAAAACGTGTGAAACAAAACTTGACTAGGTAAAGTAGTACAAATTAGCGCCGCTGTTTCACTATGTTACCCCCAAAAGAAGATATTCATGGAAATTACGTAGCCATGCAGTAGCTATACAGCAGATAAACTGTTAGTCGATACTTGTATTAAAGTTATGCTCGAAAATTTATCTTTTACAGACTTTTTATACCCATTTTTCACACCTTAACTATATACAGTAAACCAAAAAGTTTTTTAGAAGCTTTACCAAGCAAACATTTCAGCCAAAACCAGGGATATCACAAAACAGCGTTTTGTTGAGCATTTCAGACGATCACCCTAGTCATCTTCAAGCGATCGCTCTAAGATCCCTCTAAAACCAATGGTCAATACTCCTGATTAACAATGGCTGAAACCCTTGTTTTTACGTTGGCTTTTAAAAGTTTGTGGTTTACTGATATACTATCTTTTCTGATGAACAAGGATTAGGTATGGTTCGATTTAAAATAGCTACGTAGAAATAAAAATCTGAATATTATATACTCCTCATAGGTAGTGAGGAGTTAATTTATTTATAAAAATAAATTAGTAACTTTTTTAAACTACATTTTATGAGTATCTTCTAGTGCAAGCTAGATCGATAAAAATCAATAAGTCACGCTTGAAAGTATCTTAACCGAAACGCCCTGAAATGTAGTCGCGGGTGCGGGGGTCTAATGGGTTGTTAAAGATTTGCTCTGTAGCGCCAAATTCAACCATTTGACCAATCCGACTTTCATCGGTACTAAAGAAAGCCGTAAAATCAGAGACGCGAGCGGCTTGCTGCATATTATGAGTAACGATCGCAATTGTCAACTCAGACTGTAAACTGTGAAGTAGTTCCTCAACTTTCATGGTGGCGATGGGGTCAAGAGCCGAGCAAGGTTCATCCATTAGCAGAACTTTCGGCTTGACTGCTAAGGCACGGGCAATACATAATCTTTGTTGCTGACCACCAGAAAGCCCTAAAGCTGATTTATCGAGCTTATCTTTGACTTCATCCCAAAGAGCAGCACTTTTTAGAGCAGATTCAACAATTTCATCTAATTCTAATTTTGAATACCTACCTGCTATTCTCATCCCGTAAGCAACATTTTCGTAAATGCTTATCCCAAAAGGATTTGGTTTTTGAAACACCATACCAATTTGGCGGCGTAATCGATTGATGTTGACACGACGATCGTAAATATTCTGACCAAAAAATTCTACATCTCCTTCAACTTTTACAGGGCCTTCTAATTCGCTTATGCGATTAAGAATTTTGATAAAGGTAGATTTACCACAACCACTAGGGCCAATAATTGCGGTTATTTGGTTCTGATAAATATCTATCGACACCTTTTCAATGGCTTTTGTTGTCCCATAGTAAAAGCTGATATTTTTAACTTTGATAGCTGGAATTAGGTTACTCATACTTGCCCAAGGTGTGAAATAAAAATTTATAAAAACAGAATTCAGGAGTCAGGATTCAGAATTCAGTATGAATTATTCTTCAATTTATTTTTCTCTGCCTAATAACTAAGCGAGAGAGAATACTGACGCATAAAATTAAGCCGAGTAGAACTATAGAAGTAGTCCAGACCAATTGACTTTTTTGTGGGTCAGGGTCGTTGTAGAGGTTAAAAATCAATACTGGTAAAGAAGCTGTAGGACTTAACAATCCTTCTGACCAATCTAGACTAAACAAAGCAGTAAAAATTAAGGGTGCTGTTTCACCAGCCGCACGAGCTACAGCTAATAAAATACCTGTAGTAATTCCGGGGATTGCAGTAGTTACAACAATGCGAAAAGTAGTTTGGAAGCGAGTTCCGCCTAAAGCAGCAGAGGCGAGGCGTTGAGATGTGGGAATCAGCTTTAAGGATTCTTCTGTTGTCAATATAATTACAGGTAGCATAATTACGGCTAAAGCAAAACCACCTGCGATCGCACTAAATCCTTTAGTTACCAAAACTATTACACCATAAGCAAACACGCCGACAACAATTGAGGGCACGCCTGTAAGAATACTAGTAACAAAACGAACGATACTAGCAACTGGATTAGTTTGATTAAATTCTGCTAAGAAAATTCCTGTCATAATCCCCGTGGGAACGCTGAAAATAGCACCAATTACCACCATGATTATGGTTCCCAAGATGGCATTGCCAAAGCCATTATCAATAACTGCTTTGACAAACATTTCTGGTTTGAGTCCAGATATTCCCCGGATGAAAATTTCCCACAAAATTGATAATAAAGGAATGAGTACTAGACCTGTAAGACCAAAAGCGATCGCATTCATTGCGTATGTAAATATTACCCGCTTTTTTGGCAGAGGACTGCATAATTCTGCCGCCAAAGATTCATCTTTTTCTAACTGAATATAACCACTCATAAGTTTGAAAAATTTTTATTGATAATTGTCTTTTTACGCTGAGATATTTATAGAATTTTAAAAGCGATATAGTGTTATTAATTTTTCCTGCCAACCCACTTCACCAATAGTACAGCGCCAATATTTACAGTTAAAGTCAACCCAAATAAAATTAATGCTAAATAGCTTAAAGCACCTATATGCAAACCCGGTTCAGCTTCGGCAAATTCATTAGCTAATACAGAGGGAATTGTATAAGCTGGATCGAGTAAAGAAGCACGGATTTGAGCAGAGTTACCAATCACCATAGTAACGGCCATTGTTTCACCCAAAGCCCGTCCTAAAGCAAGCATTGCTGCACTTACTATTCCAGAAAATCCAGATGGTAGCAAGACTCGAAAAATTGTTTCCCAACGAGTGCCACCCAAAGCCATAGATGCACTACGCAATTCTTTAGGGATAGCCATTAAGACATCACGACTAATTGCTGCCATTGTGGGCAAAATCATTATGGCGAGAATAACCCCAGCAGTCAGCATATTAGTCCCAGAAGGATCTTCTGTATTAAATAATGGTATCCATTTAAAAGTACTGGCTAACCACTTTTGTAGAGGTTCTAAAACAGGAATAAAGACAAAAATCGCCCACAAACCAATAATTACACTGGGAATTGCAGCAATTAATTCAACAACAAATGCTAGGGTGATTCGCAGCGATGAAGGTAAGAAATTTTCACTTGTGACTAAGGCTACTGCTATTCCCACTGGAACAGCAAATAAAATAGCGATCGCACTACTGACCAAAGTTCCATAAATATAAGGTAATGCACCAAAAATCTGATTACCTGTATCCCAATCTTGTCCCCACAAAAACCCCATTCCAAACTGCTTGATGGCTGGTAGAGCTTCGTGTAAAATTACCCAACTCATCAAAAATAGTACTGCAACGGTAATCACAGCAAAAAAGTATACTAGCCGTGTAAAACCTTGGTCAAACCAGAAATTTGTGCCGCTGGTAGTAGTTAGATTGAAATTTTCATCGCCTAGATTTGAATCATCTGATAAATTTGCCATTACAAATCAAGAAAATAGATTTTTCTTACTAGTAGAGCGAGTTATTAACTCAGTCTATTAAGGATTAAAAGTAATAAAATAATCCTTCTAGCCTTAAAAAGGGGGCTTTTAAATACCCCTCTTTTTAAGGTAATTGGAGGACTCTTGTGAGTAAGTCCTAAAAATTGCAAATTAAGGCTTGACAGAGCTATTCACTGTCTGAAGCACTCGATTTGCTACATCAGATGGAATTTTGGTGTAGTTAAGGTCATCGTTATATTGTTGACCGTCTTTCAATACCCAATTAATCCATTTCTTAATTGCATCAGCTTTAGCAGAATTAGCATACTGTTTGTAAACGATCATCCAAGTAAGACCGACAATTGGATAACCTTGTCCTGGATCTCCTATAAAAACGCGGTAGTTGTCTGGGAAATTGACAGTTGATAAAGCTGCATTTGCAGATTCTAAAGAAGGAGCAACAAATTCTCCATTCTTATTTTGTACCAATGCTGATTTCAGCTTATTTTGGACAGCGTAGCTATATTCAACATAACCAATAGAACCAGGAGTACGAGCTACTATAGCAGCTACGCCCGGATTCCCTTTGCCTTTGAGGACATTTGGCAGATTCCAATTTGGAGCGGTGTTAGTTCCAACTCTGCCTTTAAAATAACCGCTGATGGCACTCAAGTGATTCGTAAAAATGAAAGTTGTACCGCTACCATCGGCACGAACAGCAAATTTAATTGTTTGATTTGGTAGATTAATGCCTGGATTATCAGCTTTAATTTTCGCGTCATTCCATTTGGTAATTTGACCTGAATAAATTGCTGGTAGTGTAGCGCGGGATAATTTGAGATCGTTAACGCCTGGAAGATTATAAACAACAGAAACAGCACCGCCTGCTGTGGGTACTAAGATTGCACCATTCTTGACTTTAGCAATTTCATTATCTTTCATTGCAGCATCACTACCACCAAAGTCAACGGTTCCAGCGATGACTTGACGAATACCACCACCACTACCAATTGCTTGGTAGTTAATTTTCAAGTCTGGATATTTCTTCTTCACTTCACGAGCATAGCGTTCGTAAAGCGGAGCCGGAAAAGTTGCTCCTGCACCATTTATAGTTTCAGCTTGTGCGATCGCACCAAAAAATGGACTAACTGCAATAGAAGTTGTCACTAATGAAGTAGCAACGACACGATTCAATTTGGCGGTCGAAAAAATCATATTACCTCTGATTAAAGGAATATTTTACTGCTGTAATTCCAGTCTTAAAATAGGCTACATTTTGTATGGTTAAAGCTTATTTAACAATTGATGAGCAAGAAATTAAGGTATGTTTAAATA
>NZ_JADEXF010000359.1 GCF_015207245.1 Nostoc cf. edaphicum LEGE 07299 | reverse complement strand
ATATTAAGCCGCATAATATTTTAATTAATCCCGAATCAGGGGAAATCAAACTGATTGACTTCAGTATCTCCTCCCGCCTCGATCGAGAAAATCCTACTTTGAGCAATCCTAATTTGCTTGAAGGTACACTTGCCTATATGTCACCTGAGCAAACAGGCAGAATGAACCGGGTGTGCGACTATCGCACCGACTTTTATTCGTTGGGTGTCACCTTGTATGAAATGCTAACTGGTACGTTGCCGTTTTATGCTAGTGACCCGATGGAGTTGATCCACTGTCACATCGCCAAAATGCCAGTCGCACCCTGTAGCGAAACCGTGTGTCGTGTTCTGGAAGATGTGCCAGAGGCAATTAGTGCAATTATTTTGAAGCTGTTAGCGAAAACAGCAGAGGAGCGGTATCAAAGCGCTTGGGGACTGAAAGCGGATTTAGAGGAATGCTTGTTTCAACTTCAAGTGATTGGCAAGATTGAAAACTTTGTACCAGGAAGACGGGACAAATCTGGGCATTTTTTGATTGGGCAACAACTCTACGGACGCGAAGCAGAAGTAGCAACATTAATGACTGCATTTGAGCGTGTAGCAAATGGTAGCAGCGAACTTATGCTCGTCTCCGGTTATTCGGGCATTGGCAAGACGAGTGTCGTCAATGAAGTTCATAAACCGATTGTCGGGGCAAGGGGTTATTTCATTGCAGGCAAGTTCGATCAGTTCAAGCGCAATATTCCATACACATCGTTGATTCAGGCGTTCCAATCTTTGAGTCAGCAATTACTCACCGAAAGCGTTGCCCAAATCCAAGAGTGGAAAGAGAAACTGTTAACTGCGTTGGGAGAAAATGGGCAAGTCATTATTGATGTGATTCCCGAAGTCGAACTCATTATTGGAACTGTGCCACCTGTAACACAATTGGGAGCGACAGAATCTCAAAACCGTTTCAATCGCGTTTTTGGGCAATTCATTGGGGTATTTACGAACCAAGACCATCCCTTAGTTGTCTTTCTGGATGACTTGCAGTGGGCAGATTCGGCATCATTGAACTTAATTGAGTTATTGATGACGGATACTGAGCGCAAATATTTATTGCTAATCGGGGCATACCGTGATAACGAAGTGTCGCCCACCCATCCATTGATGATGAGTTTGTCCAAAATTCAATCTTCTGGTGCGGTGGTGAATAACATCGTTTTGTCACCATTGCAGTTAACGGATGTGGAAGCGTTAATTGGCGATACATTGAATCACGTAGAACACAGTCAGCCACTAGCAGAATTACTATTCCACAAAACTGGAGGAAACCCCTTCTTCTTAACACAACTGCTGAAAACGCTACACCAAGAAGACTTACTAACATACGACTTCCATTCAGGAGTATGGCAATGGAATATTCAACATATTCAAGCGATTGGTATTACCGATCTGAATGTGGTTGAACTGACAGCGAGAAATATTCGCAAACTCTCATTAGAAACGCAACAAGTTCTGAAACTGGCTGCTTGTATTGGTAATACTTTTAACTTAGATGTATTAGCGATCGTCAACGAAGTATCTTCTCTAACCACTGCGGCGCAATTGTGGTCAGCCCTGCAAGCTGGGTTAATTCTGCCGTTAAATCAGGATTACAAAATTCCCTTAGTCTTTAGTCAGGAAGAATCTGACGGAATTAATTTAACTGATGTCAAAGTTGATTACAAGTTTTTACATGACCGCGTACAGCAAGCGGCGTATTCTCTAATTCCCGACGATCGCAAGCAAGCAACGCATCTGAAAATTGGTCAATTATTGCTGCAAAATACGACACCAGAAGAACGCAAAGAAAATATATTTGCTTTAGTTAATCAACTCAATTACGGTACTGATTTACTGATATCTGAAGCAGAAAAATATCAACTTGCAGAACTAAACCTCATCGCCGGTCAGAGAGCAAAGGCAGCCACAGCCCACGATTCCGCCATAAAATATTTGCAAGTTGCTTTGGGATTGTTAGCAGAAGAAAGCTGGAAGTGTGAATATGAACTGACATTAGCACTGCACTCAGAAGCGGCAGAGGCAGCTTTTTTGAGCGGTGATTTTGAAGAAATGCAGAGATTGTTTGAGAGCGTACAAAACTGTGCTGTGACGCTACTGGACAAAATTAAAGTGTATGAAGTCCAGATGCAAGCTTATATGGCGCAGAACAGGCTGCTAGAAGCGGTTAACACAGCGCTACAAGTTTTAAAGCTGTTAGGGGTTGAGTTTCCTCAAGAACCGAACGCGTCAGATATTGGGCAAGGATTGGCGGACACTGCGGCAGTTTTGAGTGGAACGCAAATTGAGGATTTAATTGACCTACCTCAAATGAGCGATCGCTATAAATTAGCAGCTATTAGACTTTTGTCAAGTATCTTTGCTCCTGCATATATTGTTGCTCCTGCACTGTTGCCCTTGACGGTGTGCAAACAAGTACAATTATCCGTCAAATATGGTAATGCTACCGTTTCTCCCTTTGCTTATGCCAATTATGGTTTTCTTCTTTGTGCCATTGTGGGAGATATTGATTCAGGTTATAAATTTGGTCAGTTGGCTTTAAATTTAGTGTCAAAGTTAAATGCTCAAGAAATCAAAGCCAAGACAGTTTTCATCGTAAATCTATTTATCCGACATTGGAAAGAGCATCTGAGAGAAACCTTAGAGCCTTTGCTGTCAGGTCACTCTAGCGGAATGGAGACAGGAGATTTAGAATATGCAGGCTATAGTCTACTACAGTACTCCTGTTTAGCTTACTTTAGCGGTAAAGAACTAACTGTCCTTGAAAGAGAAATAGCAAGAAACAGAGATGCTATTCATAAAATTAAGCAAGAAACAGCGCTTTACTATATAGAAATCTATTGGCAGGCTACCTTAAATCTATTGGGAAAAAGTGAAAATCCCTGCCTTCTCAAGGGTGAAGCCTGCGATGAACAGATAAGGTTGCCACTGCACCAGCAAGCAAACGACAATGGGGGAGTTGGCTACATATATTTGAACAAATTTTTGCTTTGTTATTGGTTTGAAAATTACTCGGAAGCAATTGAGAATCTCACGATAGCAGAGAAGTATTTAGATGCAGTGGTAGGAATGCCCCTTGTTCCTATATTCAATTTTTACGATTCTTTAGTGCGGCTAGCGGTGTATGCCGATCGCTCAGAGTCAGAGCAAAAGACCATCCTCGATCGCGTCCAAGCTAATCAAGAAAAAATCCAAAAATGGGCGGATTATGCCCCAATGAATCATTTACACAAATTCTATTTGGTAGAGGCAGAACGGCATCGGGTTTTAGACGAAAAAATCGAAGCCATCGATATGTACGACAAGGCGATCGCACTTGCTAAAGAAAACGAGTATATCAACGAGGAAGCGATCGCCCACGAACTCGCTGCCAAATTCTATTTGTCATGGGGTAAAGAAGCGATCGCTCAAACCTACATGACCAATGCCTACTATGCCTATAGCCATTGGGGTGCTGTTGCTAAAGTCAAAGATTTAGAAGCACGCTATCCGCAATTAATTTTGCGGTCAAACACAGAAAAAATAGAAACGAATTACCTACACACTATTCAAACAAGCTCTACGACTACAGGAGGCGCTCACATTCTCGACTTTATGACAGTGATGAAAGCTGCACAAGTGCTGTCAGAAGAAATGGTGCTAACTCACCTGCTCGAAAAATTGATGAAGATTGTCATCGAAAATGCTGGCGCTCAACAAGGTTACTTTATTGCCAAGCACGAGAATCAATGGATATTAGAAGCGACGGGAATAGTTATAGGTAAGGAGGTTAGCGTTGTTGTTAACGCAGAGGAGAAAACCAACTCGCCTTTACTCCCAGTTGCCTTATTAAATTATGTCGAAAGAACTAGAAACAATCTGGTTTTAGACAATGCTGTTAAAGACTCTCGTTTTGGGGCTGATGATTATATCACCACTTACCAATCCAAATCGATTTTGTGTTTGCCGTTGATTCACTCTGGCAAGTTTACTGGTATTATTTACTTGGAAAATAATCTCATTTCTGGTGCTTTTACCCCAGAACGGGTAAATGTGCTGAGTCTGTTGATAGCACAAATTTCGATCGCGATCGACAACGCCCGTCTTTACACCAACCTGCAAGCTTACTCGGAACAACTGGAAGCTAAATCACAAGAACTCGAAACTAAAAATGCAGCTTTGCAAGCATCCGAAACGCGAGAGCGAGAAAAAGCCGAACAAATCGAAAAATCTCTGTATAAACTACAACAAACTCAAGCTCAACTTGTGCAGACCGAGAAAATGTCGAGCTTGGGGCAACTGGTAGCTGGGGTTGCTCACGAAATCAACAATCCAGTCAATTTTATCTTTGGCAATCTGACCCATGCCAACAGTTACACCCAAGAGGTGCTAAGACTGCTGGAACTTTATCAGAAACATTACCCATCTCCCCATCCAGAGATTCAGGAAGAAGCAGAGGCGATCGATCTAGAATTCGTGCTAGAAGACCTGCCGAAGCTACTCTCTTCTATGTGGGTTGGGGCAGACCGAATTCGGCAAATTGTCGCTTCTCTGCGAACTTTCTCACGCATGGACGAAGCCGAAATTAAAGCTGTTAATATTCATGAGGGCATCGACAGTACCATAATGATTCTCCAACATCGTCTCAAAGCCAAGTCAGATCGTCCCGCTATTGAGCTTATTAAACACTACGGTAATTTGCCCCAACTGGAATGCTATGCAGGGCAGCTAAATCAAGTATTTATGAATGTGTTGAGTAATGCGATCGATGCTTTGGAAGAGTCATTAACGGACAATCAAGGACAAATTACAACTCCAACTATTACTATTCACACTGAACAAGTTGACGCCCATCAAATTGAAATTCGGATTGCAGACAATGGGATGAGTATACCAGAGCCTGTTCGGCGTCGCCTGTTCGATCCTTTCTTCACCACAAAACCTGTGGGTAAAGGAACAGGTATGGGCTTGTCGATTAGCTACCAAATCGTTACCGAAAAACATGGTGGTTCACTCTCTTGCACTTCAGAACCCGGCGAGGGAGCAGAGTTTCAAATCCGTATTCCAGTTTGTCAGTAATATCA
>NZ_JADEXF010000358.1 GCF_015207245.1 Nostoc cf. edaphicum LEGE 07299 | reverse complement strand
AAAGTTGCAGGTTTAAGTAGAAGGTCTAAGAAAAAGTTTTAAGTTTAAAAATTGAAGACAACTAATATACGCATTTCTAATTAAGCTATGATTGAGCTAAATCTTCCCAAAAGTAGATAGAGCGGATATCTGTGGGCAATTTGTCCTCTAGCATACGATAGGCTTCCTGGAGAAAATTGGCTACTTCATAAGGAGCGATCGCTTCTCCTTCAGCTTGTAGATAAGCAGCAATTCTAGTTTCGCTCCAATGGAAAGTTTGAGCCATTAACACAATTAATCGTAAAACAGGCGGTAGTTGGTCTAACGCCTGTTGTACATAGCACCATAGCGGCGGTGAAGTTGCTTGCAGAGAATAATGAATTGCTTCTGTGGGTGGTAGTTTAATCTCATTTATACAGAAAGCTGTTATATTAATTAACCAATTCTGCATAGTCAAGGCTTCCTCACCTGATTCAGAGTCACTTAACTTTAGTCCACCGAGTTCGTAATAAATATGTCGCCAGGTAAGGGCAAACAGATAATCTGCTTGCACAGGCGATCGCGCTGAATGCCGAATTAAGGTGTAGACTATGGGACTGTAGCGACAGAAAATCACAGTAAAGTACTTTCCAGCATCTGGATAGCGCTGAAACAGAGTCAGTAATTCATGGTCACTGTGATGGAACAGCGACTTCACTAGTGGGTGATTAGCTTCGGGAAAATGAGGAATTTGCACAAGTCTTGGAGTTGATAGTTGTTAAAATAGTTTTGGGAATTGCACTCCCCTAGTTAATCGCATAATATCTTGGTGTTGCTCAGTTTGTAGATAAGACTCAGACTAGTTGAGTATTGATAAACTAAAAACAAGGACTTAATTTTAGTCTTAATCGACAATCATAAAATCAACTCTCTTAAAGAATCCTTATTTGTTCATGGTTATAGCAGTTAGTGTGATCTCGTTCCTGCTCAGTCCCCTTACTTTAGGCTCCTTTCTGCCTTCCCTGCCCTTAGATAGCCTGTTCTCCACCCAAGGCATTATGGTGATGCTGCTAGCAGCTTACGCTGGTGCCATGTGGATGTTTCTCACCAGTGCCCCAAAAGTACACACTGTAATGGTGTCAGATTTGGAGATTGCCCGACAGTTGTATGAAGGACTGCTAGATTTGCCAGCAGCTGAGGTGCCATTGCACTACTACTACAACTACGAACAAACTATAGGCGCAACTGGCATCGATCCGTTATATATGTCTACTGGGCCGAGCTTGTCTAGCAAAATGATGAATAACACCAACGATGGGCTGTGGTATCAATTGAAGAAAAACACCCAGCTACACGTCATTACTGGTGCGAGTTTAGGTAGCAAGAATCAGCAACGCCACGTTTGTTTTGATCATGACTGCCTGGAAATGATTTTAATGCGAGTCGAAATGCGCGGTTTGAAATTGAAGATTCGTAACCACAAACCCCTGAACTTTTTAGTCAAGGACTACGAAGGGCGAGTGATTGAGGTGGCTGAGGTAGCGAATTAGTAGTTAGTGATTAAATTATTTTAGGTTGGTTGGGTGGAGCGCTCCACCCAATATTTTTGGAATTTAGATTTTGGAATTTAGATTGACTCCCGGCTTGGCTCCTAATTAATGTCCTATTTCCACCCAAGCTAAAATAGGTAAATCCCCTAACTGAGATGATTTATGAACCAGCCGATATCTGAGAGAGTGCGCTGGACTACCGCCGATTTAGAGTTGTTTCCAGATAACGGGAATCGCTATGAAATTATTGACGGAGAATTGTTTGTGACTAAAGCGCCCCACTGGAAGCATCAAAAAACTTGTGTCAGAATTAGCACTTCCTTGGATAACTGGTCACAAACTACTGGTCTGGGAGAAGTTGTGACGGCTCCAGGAATAATTTTTGGTGACAATGATAATGTTATTCCCGATGTTGTCTGGGCTAGCAACGAAAAATTGCCCCTACTTTTAGACGAGGCAGGGCATTTGACTGGTGCGCCAGAACTGGTTATAGAAGTACTATCTGCTGGTAGTGAAAACGAAAAGCGGGACAAAGAACTAAAACTTAAGCTCTACTCATCACGAGGTGTCAGAGAATATTGGATTGTAGATTGGCGCAAGCAACAGGTAGAAGTATATCGACGCGAACAAGCGAGTTTAAAGTTAGTTGCTACGTTATTTAATGGTGATGAATTGAGTTCACCCATATTGCCTGATTTTACTTGTGCGATCGCACAACTATTTAATTAATATAAAATTACGAATTACGAATTACGAATTACGAATTAGTTAATTGTGCTGTAAAAATTCAACTTTGGGTAACAACGGGTCAGTCACAATGCCCACACCGCTAAAACCCCAGCGTTTGAGCAAGTTTCCCAACTGTGTACGCGCAATAGATTCCACCGCAAAGCGATTTGCCACTTCTGCTGCGTGGGTGTTGAGATAGCTAAGGGCGTCAAAGTTTTCTTGAAACAGCAATAAATAACCCGATGTTTCAGGATCGGGACGAGCTATAAGATAGTTCCCGTCAGTTTTTGAGCGCACTAAGTAATAGACATCGGACAGCATTGAGATGAAGTTTGTTGGGGAGAAAAAAGTCCTTCAAATAAAAAACATAGAGGAATATCGCACAACTTTAATTTCCGACTATCCCTCATTGCTTTAATATCAACAATGTAATATTAAATATTTATTTATCCAAATTTGCCACTGACGTAATCTCTGGTATCTTCCTGCTGAGGATTGTTGAAAATTACTTCTGTCGCATCATACTCTACCATATAGCCATTACGGGTTCCTGTTTCTGAAGTCCGAACATTAAAAAAGGCTGTCTTATCAGAAACACGGGCTGCTTGCTGCATATTATGGGTGACAATGACAATAGTATATTGCTCTTTAAGTTCGTGAATCAGTTCTTCAACACGCAAGGTGGAAATGGGGTCAAGAGCGGAGCAAGGTTCATCCATCAGTATAATTTCAGGTTGTACTGCGATCGCACGAGCAATACATAACCGTTGTTGTTGTCCACCAGATAAAGACGAGCCGCTTTGTCGCAACTTATCTTTTACTTCATCCCACAAAGCTGCTTTTCTGAGACTACTTTCTACTAATTCATCCAAATTACCTTTATAGCCGTTGATTTTGGCTCCAAAAGTAATATTGTCATAAATTGATTTGGGAAATGGGTTTGGTCTTTGAAACACCATCCCAATCCGACGACGCACCTCTACAGGATCAATGTCGGATGCATACAAGTTTTTATCGTAAAAAAGTATTTTACCATCTGCCCGAAATGACTCAATCAGGTCATTGAGGCGGTTATAGCATCGCAACAACGTACTTTTACCACAACCAGAAGGCCCGATAAAGGCTGTCACCTGATTTTTTGGAATATCTAGCCAGATATCTTTCAAGGCTAAAAATTTGCCGTAGTAAACATTGAGGTTTTCGGTGCGTAAAACGGTTTGAGTATCGTTGACTGTGCTAATGTTGTTAGCCATAAATTAAATGTAGTATTAGTTTTAGCGATACAAATCCGCTATGTAGATGCTATTTGACTAAGCTTTCTTGCGAGTTACCCAGCGAGCGATGATACTTGTGATTAGAACCATCAATACCAAAATTAAAGATGCTGCCCAAGCTAGTGATTGCCAATTTTTAAACGGAGAAATGGCATATTTGTAAACCAAAACAGCAAGGGAAGCTGTAGGTTCAAATAAGCTACCAGGCCAAAAATTGGAAAACAGCGCGGTAAATAGTAAAGGTGCAGTTTCTCCAGATGCTCTGGCGATCGCAAGGGTTGCCCCAGTTACAATTGCTGGTAGGGCTGCTGGCAAGACTACTTGGCTTACTGTTTGAAAGTTAGTTGCTCCTAGCCCTACAGATGCTTGCCGCAAATCTTGCGATACTAATTGCAGAGCTTCGTCAGTGGTTCGGACAATAATTGGCAACATCAAAATTGACAGGGCAAACCCTCCACCTAAAGCTGAATACGATCCTAAGTTCAACTTTACCAGTGTTAAAACTACAATACCATAGGCAAATACCCCAGCAATAATTGAGGGGACTCCACTCAGGACGTTAGCCGCAAAACGTACCCATCTCGCTACTTGAGCCGAGCTAAATTCTGTTATATAAATCGCTGCTAAAACACCAAACGGAATGCTAATCAGCGCTGCAATTCCTACCATCAGCAACGTGCCCAAGATTGCATTACCAAAGCCTCCTCCCTGTTGTAGAGCTTTGGGTGGTAGTTCAAAAAAGATGCTGGGACTCAAACTGCTAAAGCCTTGAATAATGACGTAAGACAGTACTGCTAGCAAAGGCACAAGTGCCAATACCCCACAGATAAATGCGACAACAGTCATTACAGTATTAAACAATGTCCTTTGAGACATAGGAGCGCGAGTTAGACTGCGCTCTGGAAAACTAGAAGTCATAATTCAACCCAAAACTAAGCTACAGTCGCTTGACTCTCAGAACGATAAACTCGGCCATGATATTGACTACCAGAGTCAAGAAGAATAAAACTAAAGCAGCGTACATTAAAGCCGACACTTGCAAACCACTAGCTTCTGAAAATTGATTTGCTAGTAGAGAAGAAATCGTATTGCCTGGTGCTAACAATGAGATACTAATATTGTTGGAATTACCAATCAACATTGTTACAGCCATTGTTTCTCCCATTGCCCGACCGAGTGCTAACATCACAGCGCTAACTATCCCCGAAAAGGCTGCTGGAATCAGAATTTGCAAAATCGTTTCCCATCGGGTTGCTCCTAGTCCTACAGCGGCTTGACGCAAACTAGAGGGTATAGAAATCAAGGCATCGCGCGAGAGGGCTGTGATGATTGGTAAAGTCATAATTGCTAATATGACTCCTGCTGGCAACATTCCTGGGCCTGTAGGGGGGGTGCTAAAAAATGGTATCCAGCCAAAGTAACTATTGAGCCATTTTCCCAAGTTAGTTAATATAGGCACTAAAACAAAAATACCCCACACGCCGTAGACAACGCTGGGAATAGCTGCGAGCAGTTCTACTGCAAAAACCAGTACTAACTTCACTTTTGCAGGTAAAAAATCCTCGCTTAGTACAATAGC
>NZ_JADEXF010000357.1 GCF_015207245.1 Nostoc cf. edaphicum LEGE 07299 | reverse complement strand
GCTTAGTCCATCATCTGTCTTTGTCGTGAGCGGCGGTGCAAAAGGGATTACGGCTGAGTGTACTATCAGATTAGCCCAACAACAACCCTGCAAATTCATCCTCCTCGGTCGCTCCGAACTATTAGAAACCGAGCCAGATTATGCTCAAAATTCTGATGAATCCGCATTGAAAAAATGTATCATGGAAAATCTTCTTTCTCAAGGAGAGAAGCCCACACCCATGAATGTGCAAAAAATATATAACAAAATTACCTCCAGCCGGGAAATTAAAAAGACTCTAGCAGCAATTGAAAAAACCGGAGCTAAAGCAGAATATATCAGTGTCGATGTTACAGATACACAAGCTTTACAAGAAAAACTTGCCACTGCTGTGCAACATCTCGGCCCAATTACCGGAATCATCCACGGCGCGGGAAACTTGGCTGATAAGTTAATTGAAAAGAAAACAGAAGATGATT
Source organism: Nostoc cf. edaphicum LEGE 07299 (assembly GCF_015207245.1). GTDB lineage: Bacteria > Cyanobacteriota > Cyanobacteriia > Cyanobacteriales > Nostocaceae > Nostoc > Nostoc edaphicum_B. The sequence continues at coordinate 4,639 of NZ_JADEXF010000357.1, read as the reverse complement.
TTGAAAAAGTTTATACAGCTAAAGTTCAAGGGTTAGAAAACCTGCTAGCTTGCGTTAATCTTAATCAACTTCAGCATCTGGTTTTGTTCTCTTCAGTAACAGGCTTTTACGGAAATCCTGGACAATCTGATTATGCGATCGCAAATGAAATTCTGAACAAATCAGCCCATATATTTAAGCAAACTTATCCCTCATGTCACGTAGTCGCTATCAACTGGGGCGCTTGGGACAGTGGTATGGTGACAGCAGAATTAAAGAAGATTTTTCAAGAGCGAAAAATTGATATAATTCCCATTGCAGTTGGGGCGCAAATGCTCGTTAAGGAAATGGATAATACCAATCATGCAACCGCACAAGTTGTTATTGGTAGTCCATTAGTTCCAATGGCTACAGAGTTCGATTCAGAACTACGAACACATCGTATTCGTCGCCAAATGACATTGGAGGCTAATCCATTTTTACACGATCATACCATTGCTGGTTCTCCAGTTTTACCAGCAACTTGTGCAATGACCTGGATTATCAATGCTTGTGAACAATTATATCCCGGTTATCGGTTGTTTAATTACCAAGATTTCAAAGTTTTGAAGGGGATTACTTTCAACGAGACATTAGCAAAAGAACATCTTTTAGAGATAGAAGAAATTTCTAAAGTTAATCTTGGAAAAATCGAGCTTAAAGCAAGAATTTCGAGCAAAAACCCAGAAGGCAGAATCCATTTCCATTTTAGCGCTCAACTCAATCTCCAGCTAGAAATTCCAGATGTACCCACTTATGAATCTCTCAATCTCGAAGAAGATAATATCATCACCGCTACAGGAAAAGATTTTTACCAAAATGGCGGGGCTACATTATTTCACGGCCCTGCTTTTCAAGAAATCAAAAGAGTCTTAAACATCAGCCCTGAAAAAATTACTACAGAATGTCTGTGGCCAGAACTTACCCCACAGGAACAAGGACAATTCCCCGTGCAATGGGTTAATCCTTACACCACTGACTTGAGTATGCACGCCTTATGGGTTTGGACACAACACTTTCATGAAGAAGGTTGTTTACCTGGAAAAGTAGAAAAATTTGAACAATTTGCGATGATACCACATAACGAAACATTTTACGTTTCTTGTGAAGTACTAGCTAAGACACCAAGTAGTGCGATCGCAAACTTTATCATACACGACCGCCAAGGTAAAATATACTCACGAATGCTCGGCGCTCATGCCATTATTTGGTCAATGAAAATGCTTAGAAGCTAGTAATCTTTCAAGTTTAAAGTTTGTAGTAAGGATTTTATTTCTTTTTTCTAAGTACAGCTTTGCTTGAAATTGTGGCGAATTGAGGGTTTAAATTTAAACGCAAAGGTTCGCAAAGGGAAACGCAAAGGGTCGCAGAGAATTTGCTAAGAATTCAACTCTAATGTTTTTACTACGAACTATCAAAGCTAGCTTAATCTTAGGATTGCTATAACTTGCCTCGTTTAAAGTTTGGGGAACAGCGTAAATCCTGGCTTTTAATTATCTCTTGCTAAATACCCAAACTCGGAGCATATAAATCGTGGAAAAAATAGCCATCATCGCATTATCATGCCTATTCCCCGATGCAAAGAATCCTGAAGAATACTGGCAAAACATCGTTAATCAAAAAGATTCGACATCCTCTGCAACCGTCGAAGAAATCGAAGTAGATCCGACAATATTTCACAATCCAGTCAAAGGTACACCAGACAAAACCTATTCCCTTAAAGGTGGGTACATCCGCAACTTCCAGTTTAATCCATCTGAATACAATCTACCATCAGAATTTGTTGCTGGTTTAGATAACACCTTCAAATGGTCATTATATGCCGCTAAACAAGCAATTGAACAAAGTGGTTATTGGGGTAATCAAAATGTTCTGGCAAAATGCGGCGTAATTTTAGGTAATTTGTCATTTCCGACAAAATTATCTAATCAATTATTATCTCCAATTTACCAGAAAGCTATTACTCCTGCTGTCAGAGAACTTTTGCAGTATGAAGACTTTGATTTAGCTGCTTTACCAAGTGCAACTAAAGCGTCTTTATACAATGCGATGATATCTGGTTTACCAGCATCTATTGTTGCTCAAGCTTTATCTCTACCCCAGATTAATTTATGTCTGGATGCTGCTTGTTCGTCATCATTTTATGCTATTAAATTAGCATCTCATTACTTATGGTCACACAAAGCTGATGTCATGTTGGCTGGAGCCATAAGTTGTGCAGATTCCTTATTCGTGCGGATGTTATTTTCCGGTGTTCAAGGGTATGCAGAAAACGGCATCAGCCGCCCCTTAGATAAATCCTCTAGAGGGCTAATCCCCGCCGATGGTGTTGGGATGGTGATGCTGAAAAGATATTCTGATGCCGTTAGAGATGGTGATAATATTCTCGCCACTATCTGCGGTAATGGACTCTCAAATGATGGCAAAGGTAAACATTTACTCAGTCCAAATCCTAAAGGACAAGTCTTAGCTTTTGAACGAGCCTACAATGAGGCGAAATTTAGTCCAAAAACCATCGATTATTTAGAGTGTCACGCCACCGGTACATTACTAGGAGATACAACCGAATTCAACTCCATAGAAACATTCTTTGGTCAAAATCAAGCTGCGCCTCTGGTGGGTTCTGCTAAGGCAAATACTGGTCACTTGTTAACTGCTGCTGGCATGGTTGGCTTGACTAAAGTGATTTTGAGTATGTCTCATGGTGTAATTCCAGCAACCATGAATGTTTCGGAACCTTTAACATCAGAAAAAGGTACAATATCAGCCGATAAAATTGTTAGAAAAGCTACGGCATGGCCTAATAATAATTCATCAATTAAACGGGCAGCTATTAGCGCTTTCGGTTTTGGCGGTACTAATTCTCATCTGATTTTAGAACAAGGAAATACAACAGAATCAGTTGAATCAACTCCACCTGTTTCACCTACCAAAGTCGCCATTGTCGGCATGGATGCTTTTTTTGGTAACTGCAATGGTTTGGATGCTTTTGAACGCAGTATTTATGATGGAACACAGCATTTTACTTCCTTACCGCCTGAAAGATGGCATGGTATAGAAAATCAAGAAAATGTCCTGAAAGAGTACGGTTTAGCAGATGGTAAAGCACCAGTAGGGGCATATATCAAGGATTTTGAAATTGATACTTTATCGTGCAAAATCCCACCAAATGAAATCGAAAAGCTAAACCCACAACAATTGTTGCTTCTGAAAGTTAGCGATCGCGCCGTAAAAGATGCGAAACTACAGGAGGGTAGCAATGTAGCGGTTATAGTCGCCGCCGAAACAGAATTCTCTGTGCATCAGCTACAGCAAAGATGGAATTTATCTTGGCAAATTAAGGACGGCTTACTCAACCAAGGAATTTCTCTACCTGCTGAACAACTGGCGCAACTAGAAACCATTGTTAAAGATAGCATTCACCAACCAGTAGAAATCGGCGAATATGTGAGTCACATCGCCAACATCATGGCAAGTCGGATTTCTGCTTTGTGGAATTTCACTGGCCCTGCATTCACCGTCAGCGCTGGCGAAAATTCTGCCCTCAAGGCGTTGGAAATTGGACAAATGCTACTCGCTACGGGAGAAGTTGATGCAGTGGTTGTGGGTGCGGTAGATTTAGCCGGTGGTGTAGAAAATGTCTTATTCCGTAGCCAATTTGCGCCAATTAATATGGGTGTAAATACGTTGGGTTATGACCAACAAGCTAATGGCTGGACAGTTGGCGAAGGTGCCGGTGCTGTCGTCCTCAAGCGCTACGAAGCTGCTAAGGAAGATAATGAACGCATCTATGCAGTAATTGATGCCATGAGTTTCGCACAAGGTAATTCTACTTTGAGTGATACTCAGGTAAAACCTGATGCTTCAGCTATCAGCAATGTCTGCAAACAAGCTTTCGAGATGGCGGAGATTCAACCCACAGAAGTTAACTATGTGGAAGTCTTCGGTAGTGGCGTTCCCCAGGAGGATGAAGCGGAAATCACAGGTTTACTGCAAGCTTATCCAAAAGTGGGCAATGGTTTGCATTGTGCATTGGGCAGCGTCAAAGCCAATATCGGCCACACCTATACAGCATCGGGAATTGCTAGTTTAATCAAAACTGCTCTCTGTCTTTATTACAGGTATATTCCCGCCACACCCAAATGGTCTGGTGTCAAAACACCGCAAGTATGGGAAGGTAGCCCTTTCTATGTGGCAATGGAATCAAGACCTTGGTTTGTCGATAAAGGCGGCACACGCAGAATAGCAGCAATTAATAGTATGGGTATAGATGGCAGTTACGCCCATTTAATCTTATCGGAGGAACCCAGCCAAGAGGAGCGCGACAACAGATATTTGCAACAAATGCCTTTTCATCTGTTTCCTATCGCAGTTAGCGATCGCTCCACTATACCCGATATCTTAAACCATCTTCAAAAATCCATCGAAGCTAGTTCTTCTTTATCAGCTACCGCCAGCCAAACATTCGCTACCTTTGAGCAGCAATCTGATGCAAAATACGTCTTATCAATCGCAGGACGTAACACCAAAGATTTACTCAAAGAAATTGAATCTGCCCGTAAAGGTGTAAACAATGCCTTTGAAAACGGCACAGATTGGCAAACACCTTTAGGTAGTTATT
>NZ_JADEXF010000356.1 GCF_015207245.1 Nostoc cf. edaphicum LEGE 07299 | reverse complement strand
TAAGCCTGTAAGGCAGAGATTTAAGACTTCTATAATACCAATTCAAAAAATGTTTATTTTTTAAATTGGCATAAGTTAACAAAAATTAGAATGCATAAATGCTCAAATTTGAAAAACTTTGCCAGAGTAGAAATAAGGGTTTTGACATTTACCTACGTGCAATTAAATGACTCAAATATTTGAAGGTACGACGAAAACAGACGATTATATCCGTGTTGCTCAACTTGCAGAAGTTCAGGCAGCAGGCAGTTTGTTAGTCCATAAGGAAAAACATACGATTGCTTTGTTTTACTCAAATAATACAGTTTACGCAATTGATAACCGTTGTCCTCACATGGGCTTTCCCTTACAAGGAAGCACTTGCAAAGATGGTATTGTTACCTGTCCTTGGCATTATGCCCGCTTTGACCTTGCTAGTGGTGGAACCTTTGACTCGTGGGCAGATGATGTTCCTTCTTTCCCGGTAGAAATCCGTAATGGCGAAGTTTGGGTAAATTTAGCACCACCAGTTAACCTTCATGCTCACCACCGCCAACGTCTGCAAGACGGTTTAGAGCAGAATATTTCTTTAGTGATTGCAAAATCAACGCTGGCACTGTTAGATATGGGGGTGAACCCGACAGAACCATTTCTCATGGGGCTAGAATTTGGCACTCGTTATAACAAAGCGGGTTGGAGTACAGGTTTGACTATCCATACCTGTATGATGAATCTACTACCTTATCTTGATGTAGAAGACAAACCCCGTGCTTTATTCCACGGACTTTCGGCAGTAGCTAATGATAGCGCGGGGGCGCCACCAGAGTTTGTCGTTCACCCATTACCCAACTCGAAAGTAGATTTTGCGACTCTCAAAAGCTGGTTTCGCCAATTTATTCAGGTGCGGGATGCGGAAGCGGCACAAAGATGTTTAGTATCTGCTGTTCGTTCAGGAGCTAATTCCAAGCAAATAGCAGATATGCTTTTCTGTGCTGCCACGGATCGTCGCTATCTTGATATTGGGCATACACTTGATTTTATCAATAAAGCATTAGAAGCACTTGATACTATAGCTTGGCAAGCAGCAGAATCAATTCTGGCTAGTCTAGTTTCGGGTTTAGCCAATGCCTCGCGGATGGAAGAATCCAACTCTTGGCGCTACCCTGTAGATTTGGTGGCAATATTAGAGTCGGCTTTTGAGCAATTACCGACTGTATTAAGTGTGGGAAAATCTCAACAAGGAAGTTGGTCACAACCAGATGAACTAATACCAATTTTATTAGGTGAAGATCCACAAGCGATCGCAGACTCGCTATTGAATGCACTGAAAGCAGGTTGTACTGAAGAACAATTAGCTGGTGTAGTGACTTATACAGCGGCATTACGAGTAGCTCGTTTCCACACTAATAATGATTTTGGAGATTGGAATTCAGCCCACCATCCATTTACGTTTGCAAATGCTGTACATCAAGCTTTACGAAGAGTACCAACAGTCGAACTACTAAGAGGTGTGTTTGATGCGGCGATGAGTGTATATTTAAATCGTTTTTTGAATGTCCCACCAGCAAGGCTACCAGAACCCAAAGACATCGGCGAAAATCCCGAACAATTACTCCAGCAGCTACCAGATTTATTAAACCGTCAGCAGCAAGTAAACCAGACAGGGCAATTAGTTGCTAATTATTTATACAGTGGTGGTAGTGCTGAAAGGCTGATGGCAAAACTGGGAAAAGTGATGCTGCGAGAAAACCGTGATTTTCATGTTATTCAAGAAATGGAAGCCGCTTTTCGTCAGTATTCTTTCCTCGGTCAAACTTCGGCTGGAATTCATATACTAGTGGCTGCATCTCGGTATTTAGCTGCTCATTCTCCGACAATGCGATCTCAAGGACAAACTTATCAAATTGCGGAACGTTTACATCAAGGCGCTCGCTTATTTGAAGAATCGTGACCGGAAAGTGGAGAATTTGAACTGTATCCCATTACACTTTGAAGACGCGATAAATCGCGTCTTTACATGAGGGTTTTGTTGCTCATTCTGAACTGTAACGACTGTTATTGTTGCCCAGTAAAGGTTACAAGCTGATTTACAGACGTATCTAGCATACTATAGGAATCCGGTTTGATTCCTGAATTTACTTGTGTGGGCAGGGAACAGGGAATAGGGAATAGGGAACAGGAAAGAAGGCATAAATCCGTACTGAGTCTTGTTCAAAAATCAAATAGGAGTCCTATATGTACTGAGAACCTTTTAGTTTAGGCGATACCTTCGGTGAGCTTCTCTACGAGACGCTCCGCGAACGCTAACGCGCTTTTCAGTTTTATCACGGTATGCTTTGCATAAAATCTGTAAGTTTGTAGCCTCATGTAGTCTATTGTTGATTTGAGGAGAGGCGATCGCTTATGGGTTTACAATAAATTTTTTAACGTAAAATTAAACTGGTAGCACAACGCAAGATTTCATGGCGATAAGATTTATTCTGAGCGACTATGTTGACCGAGCGATCGCCCAGGCAATTTATGACAAGTTAGAAGATGATACATTTACAGGTAGAATTCCTGTTTGCAAAGGAGTGATAGCCTTTGCATCGACTTTGCGCGAGTGTGAAGATGAATTACGCTCAACACTGGAAGACTGGATTTTGCTTGGGTTAAAGCTGGGACATTCTCTACCAGTAATTGATAATATTGACCTCAACAAGGAGCCGAGCCTTGAGCCGATGGATACCGTGTAAGCGTCGGGATTTTGTGAAGAAATTACGACAGATTGGGTTTGAGGGGACTTATTCTGGAACAAGACATCAGTTTATGGTTTACGCGCAACATCGGCTAACTATTCCCTCTAATGATGAGTATTCAGTACCACAATTGCGGCTGATGATTCGGGAAATTGAGGTTATTCTAGAGAGGGAAATCACGTTAGAAGAATGGAATAGCCTTTAAGATTTGCCTAGAAGCGATGTCTGACGACAACAGTGATCGCTTGTCGATTTATACTTCTTTTCTAAAGCGATGTCACCGACGGGCTACGCCTACGCCAGCTTTCGGCTCAATGATATACCAAAATGAATGCGTGAATTACTCTAATGAGTAAGCAAACTGGGGTTTGAGAAAGTAAAAGCTGCTTTTGTTTGCGGAAAACACCCAAATGCGAGATTAAAAGCTGCTTTTGTTTGCGGAAAACACTAAAATGTGAGATTAAAAGCTGCTTTTGAAGAAGTAAAAGCTGCTTTTGTTTGTGGAAAACACTAAAATGTGAGATAAAAAGCTGCTTTTGAGGAAGTAAAAGCTGCTTTTGTTTGTGGAAAACACTAAAATGTGAGATTAAAAGCTGCTTTTGAAGAAGTAAAAGCTGCTTTTGAATAGTAATCAGGCATTTTTGCTTAATTCAATATGAATTTTAGTCTGGGCGTAGACGCAAAGCGGCTTGTCGTCAGACATCGCTCGCGTATCTAAGTTTTAGCATGGTAAGCTTTGCCCAGAAGTCAAATTTTACTATGGTGGGGGGAGGCGATCGCGAATATATACTAAATTTTCACGAACAGTAACAGTATTGGGATGATTCACCCCTAACCGATGCTCCAAAATATCCAAAGCTTGGATGTAAAGGGGTTCGGCATCGCTGTATCTGCCTTGGGAGTAGTAGAGTCCAGCTAGGTTGTTGAGGCTAGTGGCGACAGATGGATGTTCTTCTCCCAGCAGCTTGCGCGTGAGTGCTAAAGCTTGGATGTAAATGGGTTCGGCTTGGCTGTATCTGCCTTGGCAGTAGTAGAGATACGCTAGGTTGTTGAGACTACTGGCGACATTTGGATGTTCTTCTCCCAAGCGTTTTTTAGTGATTTCTAGACACTGCTTACACCAAGGTACTGCTTTGTCATACAATCCCTGACCTTGATAAAATTGAGCGTTGCCGAAGAACGGCCAAATTAAATCATTATCACTGACATATTGAATGAGATTCTTCGCTACTTCTGCTATGTGAGGTATGGCGGGGGTAACATTGTTAATTTGCTGAAGGGTGGGTGAGTCAGGAATATCTTTAGCAACTGCTACTATTACCTTGCAGAAACTTCGCTTAAATTCCTCTGCCTGTTTTAAACCTGTACACTTATATTGGAAAAACTGCCGCAACAGTGGATGCAATTGGTAAACTCCCTCACCTTTGCGCTGGAGTAAATGTAGATTCAGCAAGCTATCGTCTCTAATTTCTTCTAAATCTTCCGCATCTTCTTCTGGTAAACACTGTTCCACCAACTTCCAAGGTATGGGTGCGGCAGCAAATAAACTTAGTAAACAGCCCAATTGCTTATCGTTGTCCTCTAATTCTTGCCAACTCAACTCAAAGGCTGCTAACACACCTCGTTGTGCTGTCATATCGGCTTCCGACTTAGATTTAGAGAGGGAACGCTCATCTAATCGCTTCTTCTCCAACCGCCGCAACATTTCTGCTAAAGATAAATCCTGTTTCCGCGCCAGATAGCGCCCCACTAATTCCACACCCAAAGGTAAATATCCCACCCACTCACACAACTGATTTGCTACAGCTAATTCTTTTTCAATTCGCCCCGGTGTTTCTTTGAGTAAAGATTTCAACAACTCCAGCGCCGCCTCTGGTTGCAGCACATCCAAAGATAACAGTGCGATGCGTCCCAACTTTTGCCGCGTAGTCATCAGCACTTTAAACCGAGAAGGTAGCGACTGTAAGTAAGGCTTAACTTGCTCATAGTCGCTGACATCATCCAAAACTAGCAGCACATTACCCTCACGCCAACGCCGCCAGCAATGTTGTACTTGGGTGAGTAAATCAACAACATCTTCTGGCGGCTTTAAATCAAGTTGCGTTCTAGCAAACTGCACAACTTGAATGCCCACATCCCCAGTCTTTGCTAGCAACCAGCAAATTCCACCGTTGTATATTTCGCAGTGCTGGATTGCATATTGTAGGGCGAGTTCTGTTTTACCAACTCCACCCATGCCAGAAATAGCTGCAATTACTATCTGATTATTTTCCTGCAACATCTCATGCAGGTTTTTCAATTCATTTTCACGCCCAACAAACTTCACCACCCCACTCAAGGGTAAATTTTGCGGTGTTTCAGTAGAGGGATTTAACTTTACC
>NZ_JADEXF010000355.1 GCF_015207245.1 Nostoc cf. edaphicum LEGE 07299 | reverse complement strand
ATTATTATATATCGGAATTATTAAAGTTTTGAATATTTGGTAAAATTTTTTATAGCATTATAATTCATAATAATTCAATAATTACGGCATTGTTTACAAAAATTGGAAAAAACCAAAATATCTGACCTAATTATTTAATAATTTGCGCAATCTATTAACGTCTTTTCAGAAAATAAATTATCTAATTTTGTAGAGTAGGCGTTTCGCACGCAACTAAGAACTGGCTTTTAGGATTATCTCCCAGCAAGTAGTTGGATATTTTTTCTGGAGAAGCTCCTAACTAAATAGTTAATGTTTTTTAACATGAAATTACGCAAATTACAAGTAATCTACATTGAACTGATAAAGAGTTCTTTGATTGATGCTGAACTTACATATTTAGTGAGAAATTTAGGAGAGATAATATGGCTTTCGGTACTACAAATCCTGACACGATAAATGGGAGTTCGGGAAATGACACTATAGTTGGTTGGGCTAGTGGTGGTAACGCCAATAGTACCTCCGGTAACGATATCTTGAATGGCTTGGCTGGTAACGATTCCCTCGCAGGTGGGACTGCAAACGACAGTCTAAGCGGTGGAGATGGCAATGATACACTTGATGGAGGTACAGGAAACGACACTCTAAAAGGTGGTGCAGGAAGTGACACCTTCAAAGGCAGTCAGGGTAACGATAGCATTGATGGTGGAGATGGGATTGATACCGCAGACTACAGTCAACTAGGTCAAACCATTACCTTGTCAAGTGTTGGAATCATTCAAAAAGCTGGGGGATTGGGAAAAGACCTACTCTTTAAAGTAGAAAAGATTATTGCTAATCCTAATGTTGCCAACAATACCATAGATGCATCCCAATCTTCGGCTGGAGTATCTATCGCCGTTAACCTGCAAACCCAAAGTTTGGCTGCTAATAAGGTTCCTGGTTTGGGAACATTGTCATTTACCGCAGTCAACTTTGATAATGTCATCGGCACAAATGCAAATGACAGCATTACTGGCGATAACCAAAATAACCGATTATCCGGTAATAATGGCAATGACACACTTGACGGCGGTTTAGGTATTGACACTTTGAATGGGGGAGCAGGTGACGATATTTACATTGTTGACACTACTCTTGATACCATTACAGAGGCGGCGAATTCAGGCATAGATAACGTCCGGTCTTCTGTAAACTACACATTAGGAGCCAATCTGGAGAACCTGAGGCTGAGGGAAGGTGGCAACATTACCGGGATAGGTAACAGTTTTAACAACTTTCTTTTTGGCAATACTTCTAATAACACTATAAATGCAAGAGCAGGCGATGATACCCTAGACGGTAATAATGGCGATGATATCCTCAATGGTGAGGACGGCAATGATAGCCTACAAGGCGGGCCGGGCAATGATATCCTCAATGGGGGATCTGGAAATGATATCCTCATCGGTACTTTTCCTGGTAGTCCGCTTCCACCTGGATTAGGGGAAATTGATAACTTGACTGGCGGGTCTGGGGTAGATAGATTTATCCTGGGAGACGCTGTAAGTGTTTTCTACGACGATAACAACACTACGAATCCTGGTTTTGGAGACTTGGCTACTATTACTGACTTCAACTCTAGCCAAGACCGAATTCAACTCAACGGATTTTCACAGGATTACCGCTTGCAAGTTGTTGGAAGTAACACACGAATATTCTTAGACAAATTGGGAGCAGAGCAAGATGAAATCATCGGTGTTGTGCAGGGGGTAGTGGGTCTCACACTTGATAGTGACAACTTCACTTTTCTATGAGCGGAAAAATACTGGATAAAGTACAAACAATACATTCGCCAGCCCTGAAGGGTTATCTTGCCTGAAGATTGCGGAACTTTCTCTGGTAGCAGTTCTAATCCTGATTTTTCTTATACACTAGGAGTCAGTTTTGCATAAAAACATTGTCAACTTAAGAAAGTACTAATATCAGAAGGCAGATTCAAGAATACTTTTCCTCTTGGCTAGGGGAACACGGCTGCGTGTTCTCCTTTATCCGACATGAGACTTTTTACAAGCCAGTACTTATCTCCAGGAGCAACACATCTTAATTCTTTTTAATTGATTAGCGTTCTAAAATTATCTTGATAATTGCAATTTTGTTTGGGGAAATGATAATCAAAACTAATCACCTTGACAAATTGGATCGTCAATAGTTGCAATAAAACCGATGAAATCCCTCAAAAGTCCCTCATCCAGCTTTTCTAATTCCCAAGCACCAGAACAAACTCCTCAATTGGCCTATAGACCGTTTGGTGGCCAAACTCAAAAAGCATCTTTTACGCCTGTGATACAAACGGAGGTAGAGAATGAAGCTTTTGCAGAAGAAAAGATGGAAGCAGCTGGATTGGAATTACAAGCCAAGCATCGGACGATTACGCCAGAGGGACAAGAACGGCTGACTGTCTTGCAAGCCAAGATGGATCGATCTTTGAATTCTCGACTGGAAAAAGCAACTCGATTTGGTCATAACTTTGCCAATATTCCAGTCAGAAGACCAGATACATCAACACCAATTCAGGCAAAACTGACGATTGGGGAGCCTGGAGATAAGTACGAGCAAGAAGCCGACCAAACGGCGCGTCAGGTGATGCAAAGAATTCATCAGCCACAGAGTGAGCAACTTCAGCGAGAAGAATTACCTGAAGAAGAATTGCAAATGAAACCAAAGGGCAGTATTCAGCGCGAGGAACTGCTAGAGGAAGAAGAAGTACAAATGAAATCTTTGGAAGAAACTCCCTCGCTGCAACGGGAGGAACTACCAAAGGAAGAAAAATTGCAAATGAAGCCGCTTGGTACTTCATTCCAGAGAGTGAATGAGGTAAAATCTCCAAGCAAACCGCTTGGACATGACATTAGTCGAATATCACTGCGGCGTCCACACACAAAACTGACAGTTAACCAACCTGGAGACATTTATGAGCAGGAGGCTGATAGCGTCGCCCAGTTGGTGATGCAGAGGATGAGCGAACCTGTGCAATCTATCCAACGGGAGGCATTACCAGAGGAAGAAGACCAAATACAAATGAAATCCCTGGCGGATTCCGTTACTCCTTTGGTGCAGCGTCAGGGTGGAGGAAGGACAGCCGCAACATCTGAGCTAGAAACTTCAATCCAACAAGCACGTGGCAATGGGCAGCCACTTGCAGATGATATCAAGCACCCAATGGAACAAGCATTTGGGGCTGATTTCGGTAGCGTCCGAGTTCATACTGATGCTCAATCTAATCGCTTAAATGAATCTATACAAGCTCGTGCTTTTACCACAGGACAAGATGTGTTCTTCCGTCAAGGCGAATACTCTCCTGGAAGTAATGCAGGCAAAGAATTACTGGCCCATGAGTTGACGCACGTTGTCCAGCAGAATGGCAGTGCAGTACAGCCTAAATCTCTTCATGTAGCACCAAAAGAAAACAAACTCCAGACAAAAGCTCTACCGACAACCTCTGCGGGGTATGGGCTAGCTATCCAACTGCGGGAGAATTTCCAAAAACCAAGTGACGAAGATAACCAAAAAAATTTAGAATCCAAAACTGATACAGAAAACGGCGAACAACAAAATCAGGCTACGGCAGAAAAACACCAAGCTATCCCCACACCACCAGATGATGGCGGGAACGTGGCAACAGATCCACCCCCGACAAAAAAGGTTGGTGCAGCAGTAACTCAGAAACAGGTTGAGGTCGGGGGAAATAAACCAAAAGAGCCTGAGTCAAAAGATACCAAAGCTAATACAGAAAAGGTCGATTCTCAACAGCAAGCTCAAACCAAAGGAGCAGATTTAGGTAAGGGAAACGCAGATTTATCTGGAGGAAACGCAGGGAAAGCGATCGCAGCATTACCAGGAGCAAATACAACTAATGCAACAGTAAAATTACCTGATGCAGCAGTTGGTAGTAAAGCGATCGCTGATGATGGTAAAAAAGCTCCCACTTGCCCTGAAGATGACCCAGCATTTCAAGCGGTAGCCAGCACAACTAAAGAGGTTGCAGGACTTGAGAAAAAACACCCACCTGCCAATAGCAAAGCCCAAGAAGCCCAAGCGGCAGCCCAACCTCCAGGCAATGAAGTAGACAGCAAAGCGCAAGCCAATCAAGTTGGTGAGATGCAACAAGCCCCAACACCAGGATTTGACGCTGCGGCCTTCAAAGCAAAATTGATGGAGCGCATCGCTGACATGGCTCCCAAGAACTTGGAAGAGGCGGACAACTTTAAAAATAACAATAAACTGGACTCTGTTAAAGGCGATTTGAGTGGTCAGGTTAAAGAAGAACAGAAAAGCTCTCAGAGTCAGCTAGAAGAGAAAACTAAAGAAAAACCTGATACCAGTGGCATTGAAGCGAAGCAAGTAACACCACTGCCAAAGAATGAGCCAGGGACACCGCCAACAGGCGTTGATGCAGATAAAGCTGCACCCAAATCTAAGGGACAAGGTGAAGTCGAGGCACCACTGCAAGAGGACAGTAAAAAACTTGACCAGCAGATGAAAGAGGCGGATGTTACCGAGGAGCAATTGGCAAACTCCAATGAACCGGAGTTTCAAGGGGCACTCGCAGCCAAGAAAGATGCTCAAACCAATGCACAAGAAGCGCCGCCACAATATCGCCAGCAAGAGCAAGGGATACTCGCAACCGCTCAATCTACGGCAGAAGCTACAGCCCAGCAGCATTTGCAAGCAATGCACGGTATCCGTACTCAAAACCTGGGGCAGGTAACAGAACAGCAAGTGGGAGCCAAGGGCAAGGATGAGCAAGCACGGGCAAAAGTTGCTAGTGATATTAATAAGATTTATGACAGTACGAAGGGTAAAGTTGAAAAAACCCTCGGTGAACTAGACGGACAAGTTATACAAGCCTTTGATAATGGTGCTGCGGAAGCCAAGAAAGTCTTCGAGGATTACGTTGGCAAGCGGATGGACGATTATAAGAGCGATCGCTACAGTGGCTTTTTTGGGCCAGCAAAATGGCTGGGAGACAAATTGTTTGGTATGCCCTCAGAGGTGAACGCCTTCTATCAAGAGGGACGGCAGCTTTACATCAATCAGATGGATGGTGTAATTAACAACGTCGTCGCCATTATTAGTAAAGGACTGAC
>NZ_JADEXF010000354.1 GCF_015207245.1 Nostoc cf. edaphicum LEGE 07299 | reverse complement strand
CTTTACCATTGCTCCTGGAGAAACTGTAGCGATTGTTGGCGCAATTGGTTCGGGAAAATCGACTTTGGCCAATGCTTTACCGCGCTTGTTGGATATTGAATCAGGACAATTGTTTTTAGATGGGGTAGATATTACTAAGATCGCTTTGACAGATTTACGAGGTGCGATCGCCTACGTTCCTCAAGATAGCTTTCTATTTAGCACTACAATCAAAAATAATATTCGCTACGGCGATCCAGTTAGCGAACAACAGCAGGTAGAATCTGTCGCTAAACTTGCCCAAATTGAATCAGAAATTCAGAATTTTCCCCAGCAATATGAAACTATTGTTGGCGAACGCGGTATTAATCTTTCTGGCGGTCAACGGCAACGTACTGCTTTGGCTCGAGCCATGTTGGTCAATGCTCCAGTGTTAATTTTGGATGACGCTCTCTCTAGTGTGGATAATCAAACAGCCACGAAAATCCTCAAAAATCTCTCCAGTGGTACTGAACGCAAAACAGTAATTTTTATTACGCACCAATTATCAGCGGCGGCGGCGGCTGACCGAATTTTTGTCATGGAAAAAGGAAAAATTGTGCAGGTCGGAAATCACTTAGAACTTTTACAACAACAGGGCTTGTACAGAACTTTGTGGAGCCAACATCAAGTTGAGGAATTACTGCGGTGAAGGAGGTAGGAGGCAGAAGGCAGAAGGCAGTCCCGATGAAACAAGTTTCAAAAGCCTTGAATGAAAGAATAACTGGGGATTGGGAAGATTGGAATGGGGATTCAGACCCCAACCAATTTCTTCCCTAGTACCCAGTAACCAGTCCCAGAGCGACCATTACTTACCTTCAAGCTTGGCTAAAATTGGGGAATCCTGGGCGCGACCCGTTGAAGAAAAATTCAGAAATTCCGACTTGACTGAAGGATTGTAAATAGGTCTAGCAAAATAATTGCATTTGTCATAACTTTATAGTTATAGAACTATTTATTTGATCGCCTCATCACTCATGGTTAACACCCTACCCAAGCCAGAAATCAAAACTCCCAGCAAAGAAACTGTACTCACCCCCCGGTTTTACACTACAGATTTTGAAAGCGCAGCCAAGCTGGATTTGTCTGCTCAGGAAACGGAGTTGCAGGCGATGTTGACAGAAATGCGGACAGACTACAACCGCCACCATTTTGTTCGGGATAAAGCGTTTGAGCAGTCTTGGGAACACATTGACGGTGAAGCAAGGCAGACGTTTATAGAGTATTTGGAACGCTCTTGCATTTCTGAGTTTTCCGGCTTCTTGCTATTCAAGGAATTATCCCGCAAGCTAAAAAATCGCAGTCCAGTGCTAGCGGAAATCTTTCAAATGATGGCGCGTGATGAAGCCCGTCACGCCGGATTTCTCAACAAAGCCATGGCCGATTTTAAACTCTCCCTTGATTTAGGCGCTGTTACCAAAACCCGCACTTATACATTTTTCCCGATTGAATGGGTACTTTACACCGTTTACCTCTCAGAAAAAATCGGCTACTGGCGTTACATTATTATTTTCAGGCATCTAGAAAAGCACCCAGAAAACCAGTTTTACCCGATATTCCGCTACTTTGAGAGTTGGTGTCAGGATGAAAACCGCCACGGGGACATATTCAAAGCATTATTGCGTTCTCAACCGCAACTTTGGAACAACTGGAAATCTAGGCTGTGGAGTCGCTTTTTCTTGCTATCAGTATTTGCTACTCACACCCTGACAGTTCATGAACGTTCTGGGTTCTACAAATCATTGGGACTTGATGCCACAGAATTTGATATCCAAGTTGTCCGCAACACCAATGAAACCGCAGGACGGGCTTTTCCTGTAATGTTAAATACCGAACATCCCAAGTTTTTCTCACGTCTGCAACGCTGTGCAGGTTACAACTTGAAAATTGCAGAGATTGAAAGCAATTATAACCCGAAATTGGTGAAGCTAATTCGCAAACTACCTTTGATTGCAGCAATTGTTTGGAATCTGCTGTTAATTTACCTCATCAAACCAATTGATACTGAAGCGCTGCGGGGAACGGTTCGTTAGCTATTTATTAGACATCTGCTTGTGAAATTAATTATGCGTTATTCAAAACACATGATTAATTTCACCAAATGTCAATTCTTGAATATTTGGGTAGCTGAATAATGACAAAATTAGACTAAAGTCTATACATATTGATAACAATGCCTACGACGCCACAACTAAACACGGACTCACTCAAGGTACAGGAGTAACTCCGGTACAGTGCGGCCCAGAAAAAGTTTCTCAAAGTGGAGATGAATCGGATGCAAAAGTAGAGGTTCAAACTCAACAATAAAGGCGAAAACAGCATAACGTAAACCTGCTAATAATTTTCGCGTTTACACTGTTTGGAGTCAAATTGAGAAATTACAAAAAGAACTCCGAACCATACGGAAGCCACTTGGCTTGACTACAGTGCAAGAAGTGTCAACAGCAAATTTATCCACAAGGTGCTTGATTCTTCTGGCTGTCTGTGATACTTTTTTTGTACAAACCATAAAATACTGTAATTCTATCCAGCTACCGTTGTTTTTAAATCTCGTTAACCTAGTTGCATGGATTTGGAGTTAAGAATAAATAGCTAATCTATCAAGATTATTTATTGCAAAGCTAACGCGCCTACATATTGCACTATTTTCCGTGTAGACCGTCATTAGTCATTTGCGTTTACCAAGGACAAAGGACAATTGACAAAGGACAACCTCACCAGTTGATGTGCAATCTTATTTGCGTAACAGCTTATAACATAGCGAACCAACGAACTAGAAATTAATCTCTAAGCCAGGGCAACCTTATGAGTAAAATACGTGCTGTGATTGTTGATCCCAATGTGCCGGGGCGTTTGGCACTAAGTGTTGTCATGGAGGTTTTTTGGCGATCGCCCCACATTGTTCCGTTGGCTGGTAATGGCTATTATTCTGGTGGGAAGCGCTCTCACCATTCCTCAATCTTCTGCCACCTACAGCAGTCATACCATTGCGATCGGTATTTTCGCTAGTTTTGGCGCTGGGATTGTTTACGCCTTTTATTGCATCATTGCTCAAAAATGTTTAGAAAAATTCCATCCAGTTCCCTTTACCTGGATCAGTTTTGCCTCCACTCTACTGCTTTCTGGTGTTAGCTTACTCCTCTGGCCAGCTAAGAGCGGCCAACTTGATTGGACACCCCTATGGATTGGTAGTATATTTTCGGGTCTTGTAAGTTTTATCGGACACACTTTAAACAATGTGGGAATTCGCATGGTTGGCGCATCTACGGCTTCTATAATCGGCTCTAGTAGTCCAGCATTGACAGCGTTAGTTGCATGGATAACCATTCACAAAACTTTAAATGTGATTCAGAGTGTAGGGATTGGTGTTGTCACATTGGGCATCGCGTTACTTAGTGCAGAAGGCTTTGTAAAGTCGCTCAAAATTAGGGATTGAATTGGGAATTAAGATATGCCTTTCTCCGCTATCCTTTTTGATTTAGACGGGACTTTGACAGATCCTAAACCTGGCATCACTGGTTGCATTCAGTATGCGCTCTCTGAACTCGGTTACAAACCACCGAATGTTGATGAATTACATTGGTGTATTGGCCCACCACTGAAAGATAGCTTTTCGCAATTACTCAATACCTTAGATAGCACAGTAATTGAACAGGCTATTTTACATTATCGTTGTCGCTTTGCCACCATTGGATTATTTGAAAACTCTCTTTATCCACAGATTACAGAAGTCTTAAAAGCCATTCGTTTTGCTGGTTATAAAACTTTTGTGGCGACTTCTAAACCATATATTTATGCGACACAAATTATTGAATATTTTGGCTTGTCATTGCTTTTTGATGGTGTTTATGGTAGCGAACTTGACGGAACGCGGAGCATAAAAGGTGACTTAATTCACCATATTTTATTAACAGAAAAACTTTTACCCTCTACTGTGGTGATGGTAGGCGATCGCTCACATGACATCATTGGAGCCAAGCGCCATAAAATAGCCTCAATTGGTGTCACCTATGGCTATGGAACTGAGGAGGAATTAAAAGCTCATGGTGCTGACTTGATTGCCCATTCTCCAAGTGATATTCCCAAATTAATAATTCGTAAATAATGCCACCATCTTTAACACTTTTCCATAGCTTACTTCTGTTTAGTACCGCTTTTATTGCAGGCGGCTTAAATGCTGTAGCGGGTGGTGGAAGCTTTATCACCTTTCCAACTCTTATCTTTACGGGTGTACCCCCGATCGCAGCTAACGCCACCAATAATACTGCAATTTGGGTGGCTTCCCTCGCCAGTGCTGGAGCATATCGTCAAGATTTGGGCATCGAGCGGCGAGATTTTTTACTTTTATGTGGCGTCAGTTTAGTTGGTGGCATGATTGGCTCCATAGCTTTGTTGTATACATCGCCAGATGTCTTTAAAAAGCTGATTCCCTATCTATTGCTGCTAGCAACAGTTGTATTTACCTTTGGCGAACCGTTCAAAAAGTGGTTGCAGCGTCGAAACCAGAATACATCACCGGAATCTGTACCGTTGTTTAATTTGGTACTGGCTCAACTAGCGATCGCAATCTATGGCGGTTTCTTCGGCGCAGGTTTAGGGATTTTAATGCTGGCAACTCTAACCTTTTTAGGTATCAAAAGTATCCACAAAATGAATGCTTTTAAGACATTTTTAGGGAGTTGTATCAATGGTATTGCGATCGTTCCATTTCTTTTTGCAGGTGTGATTGCTTGGCATCAAGCTATTTTGATGGCAGTCGGTGGCTCTCTTGGTGGTTACTTAAGCGCCCATTATGCTCTTAAACTTGAACCGCACTTAATTCGGAAATTTGTGATGATTGTTGCTTTTAGCATGACTGCCTACTTTTTTATTCACGGTTAAGAACTGGGAACTACTCATACCATCTTTAGCTCTAATACCAATTTGAAAAATGATTGCGACAGATGGAAAACTGAAACACTTATCCAATGGATGTTTCACAATCCAAAATCTAAAATCGTTCGACTGAGCGTAGCTGAAGTCTAAAATCCAAAATGGTATGAGATTCCCCACTCAGTACTCTTGATAATTGGGTTGTCTCGTTCCTAGCCTTTGCT
>NZ_JADEXF010000353.1 GCF_015207245.1 Nostoc cf. edaphicum LEGE 07299 | reverse complement strand
ATCTACAGATATATTTGTCGGTTTTCACTCTCCTTATGGATGGGAAATAATTATAGAAAGTACTTTAAAGCATTACGGTTTACCAGAAAACAAAAGCCTTACTTCTTTATTTATTGCTACTGTTCCAGTAATCATGGATACAGTTTTTAAATATTGGATATTTCGCTACCTCAATCGCAGTTCTCCTTCAGCTGTAGCTACATATCATAACATGAATGAATAATTTATAAATATATCTAAATCTTTACATCCAAAAAATACTGAAATTATGCCAACTTTCAACATGATTACAACAACTTCAAATACTAAATTCAACACAGATATAGTTCGGAATTATCTGCAAGATATTGTTCGCGTACCATTGTTGACTCATGAAGAAGAAATTGTATATAGCAAACAGGTACAGCAGATGATGGTGTTACAGAAGAAAAAGGAAACCTTGAAGAAACAACTCAATCACGAACCATCTCAAAAAGAATTAGCTCAATATGCACAGCTTAGAGAAATAGAAGTGAAGGAGATTTTTCACAAAGGTACACAGGCAAAGCAAAAAATGATGGTAGCAAATCTTCGTTTAGTGGTTGCTATTGCCAAAAAATATCAAGGACGAAATGTGGAGTTTATGGATTTAATTCAGGAAGGTTCATTAGGTTTAGAGCGTGGTGTAGAGAAATTTGACCCCAGTCGTGGCTATAAGTTTTCTACCTATGCTTATTGGTGGATTAGCCAGGGAATGACACGGGCAATATCTCAGCAATCACGAACTATTAGACTGCCAATTCATCTTACCGAAAAGTTGAACAAACTAAAAAAAGTGCAAAGGGAATTATCTCAAAAACTAAAGCGCAGTCCTAGTATGTCTGAAATTGCAGAAAAGATGAAATTAAATCCTGCTCAAATCCGCGAACTGCTGATGATATCTCGTCAACCTGTCTCATTAGATAAACAAGTGGGCGATAACGAAGACACAGAATTGCAAGAACTTTTAACAGAAGCTCCAGAAGCCTCGCCTGAAATCCAAGTAACTCAAAATTTAATGCGTCAAGATATCTATCTCTCACTGACAGAATTAACTTTACAGCAGCAACAAGTCATAATTTTGCATTATGGCTTGGAAGATAATTGCGAACTCACTTTGACGCAGATAGCTCAACATCTCAACATTAGTGAGACGAGAGTTCGTTACTTAGAAAAACAAGCACTGAGTTACCTCCGTCGTTGCCAAACAAATCTACGAGAGTATATTTTCAGTTAAATGTATGAGAAAACATCAGTACGAACATCTTGCTTCTTTAACTGTTTGTCAATATCGTTATCAGCTAAAACGAGGTTAGAGAAAGCTTTGAGACTATAAAGAGATACGTTTAGGAAAAAGTTATAGCTCCATCAAAGGTCACTTATTTGTTTTTTTTAAAAAATCCCTGTAACTAGCTAAAATTTCACCCAAATTTCATCTCACTTTGTCAAGCTATTAAGAGGTAACATCTTTCAACGAAGATGATTCTGATGATTGATGGATCTAGTAAAGTGATTATAAAAGCGCAATGATTAGAATACTGAGATATACTGCTATTTTTGCCTTGACTATGGCAGTTTTAGTTCCAGCTACTTATGCAAATCCTACACCACAATCTAGTAGCTTTACTCACGTTATTAGCCTAGTGGAATCTCCTCAAGGTATTCGCCACTGGAGAATTCTCAGGCATACTTTAAAAATAGCAGTTCCCGAAAACAGCAAGGCTATTTATCAGCTAATTATCGAAGCTCCAGCTAACATTGTTCTCAGAGAAAATATTGATGTTTCCGAGCAATCCGGTAAAAAATTTGCTGCAAAAGTTTCTATTCAAGGCAAAAAAGCTACATTAGAGTTTGCCGAATCAATCACTCCTGGAACTATCATCATCGTAGAAATGAATAATGTTAAAAAAACAGCAGTGACTACTGGTGATAAGTTCTACAAGATATCTACCATTTTCGCTGGTACGAATGTAGAGTTACCAATTGGTGTCGCTCAATTGCGTGTAATTTAATGAACAAATTACTAAAATACATCTGCTGATTATGAAAGTTTTGCTTGTTGAAGATGAGCCGGATCTGGGTGCATCGATTCAGCGAAAGTTGAGTAAAGAAAGATATATTGTTGACTGGGTTTTGGATGGAAATGAAGCCTGGACTTATCTAGAACATGATTGGACTCAATATACACTGGCAATTTTTGATTGGTTGTTACCGGGAATGTCAGGTTTGGAACTGTGCAAGCGATTACGAGGTCGGGGTAATGCTTTGCCCGTGCTGATGCTAACCGCTAAAGATAGCATGGCAGATAAGGTAGCTGGTCTAGATGCAGGGGCTGATGACTATCTGATAAAGCCGTTTGGTATGGCAGAACTACTAGCACGGTTGCGGGCATTGCAACGGCGAGCTTCTTTTGGAGGCGCATCGCTTACGTCCCAGATCCAGCCTTTACAATTGCAAGTTGGTGGTCTGATCCTAGACTGCGGTAATTGTACAGTTTCTCGACAGTATCCTAATGGTGAAAATAAGGTAATTTATTTAACAAAAAAAGAATTTCAATTATTAGAATACTTGATGAAACGTCCTAATACAGTTATTACCCGCGACCAAATTTTAAATCATCTGTATGCCTTTAGTGCAGAACGCGTTAGTAATGTAGTAGCAGCTCAAATCCGACTTTTGCGACGCAAATTATCGGAATATGGTTGTGATGGGTTAATCGAAACTATTCCTAGTATGGGCTATCGTTTCAATCCTGGCAATGCAGATTCGACTATTTCATAAGACTCGCTGGCAATTGGCTACCTGGTATGCGGTAGTTATGGCTCTGATTCTATCCTTATGCGGTTTTGTGGTTTATAAGGTAATCATTGATGCTTATGTGGCTTCTATCAACCGGGAACTGGAATCGGTAGCAGGTACACTACATGATGTAATTGAACCAACTTTGAAACAACCTGGTATTACAGAGCTAGTTTTCCAGCAGGTTTTACCAAATATTTGTTTAGCTGAGTCCAGTTGTCCTACCCAAAATATCCTGAGTCACAGTCAAAGCACCCATAATGAACACGGCATTTTTAGTACTGTATACAAAGAGAAGCAATATTACATCCGTTTTGTCGATGGTTCAGGACGGTTAATTGCAGTGGCAGGTTTCCAACCTGATGAATTGCCACCGACTGTGCAAACCCAAGTGTGGCAAACAGTCAAAGACTTACAAGGCAATCGTTACAGTCAAAAGTCTCTATTGCTGCACACTCAAGATAATCAAGATTGGGGCTATATTCAGGTAGGGCGTAATTTAAATGACCTGGATAGTCGTCTCGCTGCTTTGAAATTAATTTTGGCGGTGGGCTTGCCAATTACGGTATTGTTAGTTGGCGGTTCTAGTTGGTGGCTGGCAGGGTTAGCAATGCAGCCAATTGACTCTTCGTATAAACAAATGCAACAGTTTACGTCTGATGCCTCTCATGAGTTGCGTACTCCTCTAGCAGCGATTAATGCAACGGTAGAAACTTTATTTGATATGGATTATCTGCCGGAGGAGGCGCGAGATGTTTTGGCCTCTATTCAACGTCAAAATCATCGACTAGCTGAACTAGTTCAGGATATGCTGTTACTGTCTCGATTGGAACAGCAAATGTTAGCGACACAACAAATACATTGCTGTCTGAATATTTTGATTAATGACCTGATAGAAGAATTTTCAGCGTTAGCGGCTGCGGCTTCTTTGCAGCTAACATCTTTGGTGTTATGCCAAGAGCTTTTATACGTGATGGGAGATGAAGATCAACTGTTGCGTGTGCTTTCTAATCTAATTGCCAATGCTATTCAATACACCCCTGCTGGCGGTTATGTAACTGTTATCCTCAAACGCAGCAACGGTAATGCTGTAATTGAAGTTCAAGATACAGGTATTGGTATTGCATCGCACGAACAAAAGCGGATTTTTGACCGTTTTTATCGAGTGAATAGCGATCGCTCGCGTCGTACTGGTGGATCTGGATTGGGATTAGCGATCGCTAAAGCAATTGTTCAGGCTCATGGAGGTAGTATACAGTTGCAAAGCCAACTTGGTAAGGGTAGCACTTTCATCGTTCACTTACCCTTGACAGACGAAGCGATCGCTCGCGTCGTACTAAAGGATCTGGATTTGGGTTAGCGATTCCTGACTTTAACCAGGTAATAAAAATCGATCCGAAGTCTGTAGATGCTTACTACAATAGGGGTTTTTTGAATTATAGACAGGGAAATCACAAGCTGGCGATGCCTGCGGCGGGCTGCGCCTACGCAGATTTTAACTTAGCACTAAAAATCAATCCCAACTTAGCTGATGCCTACGGCAACAGAGGACTTGCTGAATATGCTTTAGGCGATCGCAAAAGCGCTATTACCGATTTACAGCAAGCTGCAAGTCTGTTTCAACAAGAAGGAGATACCCAGAGGTATCAGCAAACACAAACTCTCCTTCAGCAGATTCAGCAGTAAGCAATATTCAGGCTCGAAATTAGGTAAAAATCATTTTTAATTAGCTTATTTTCAGGGTGGGCAAGCAAGGCTTACCCTGAAATTTAGGCTAACTTAATGAATAACTATCAATATAAGCCATAACTGCCTTGCAAGCGATGCCTAAACACTAACATTATTGATTAAAACTAAACCGACCGTTGACCTTTTCACCACCAACATCCGCAGTAACTTTTACTTGATATTGACCTGCCGTAACTCCATCGAGCTTCGCAGCATAGTGTTTACCATCAGCATCATATGTTAGGGGAACGGTTTTTTGCTTTCCATCTGGTGACTGAATATCAGCAGTAACTTTCGCATTTGGAATTGCTTCGTGTTTATCACCTGTTTGCAAATATAAATCTAAGTGAGTCGTGCTACCTTCTTTCTCAGGCACTAACTCTAAGTGATACTTTCCTGCTTCAACGACTTGAGCATTTTTACCATGTGAGTCGCCATGAGCAGATGTTTCAGTTTTGGCGGCTGGTTCGGTTTTGTTAGTATTTTCTGTAGAAGGACTAGAAGGACTGCTACTGGACTCAGAAGCTTGATTGCCACAAGCTCCCAAAAAAAGTAATCCTACACTGGCGAGAACAACAA
>NZ_JADEXF010000352.1 GCF_015207245.1 Nostoc cf. edaphicum LEGE 07299 | reverse complement strand
CATCGGGGGTATGCAGTTGATAACCCATGCCTCGCAGCGACGAATCCATCCAATCTCGCTTTTTTTGTAAATGTTCGATATTTATGTTTATTTTTTCTAAGTCGGTTAGGGCATACTGCATTAGTACGCTAGGAAAACACCAACCAAAAGCACTTCCTTGTAACATGGCGATTACTCGCCTTATTTCTTCCCTCTTGGGCATAGTGGAGGGTAGAGCGATATATCCGATACGTTGACCTGGAGCCATTAAGGTTTTACTGTAACCATATACCAAGAAAGAAAATGGGTAAAACTGGGTAGGGCTGGGACAAGATTGGTTATCAAAAACAACGCGGCTGAAGGTTTCATCAGAAATCATGTAAATCGCCTTGCCGTAGAGTTTAGAAGCCTCAGCTAGTATAGTTGCCAAACGTTCTAGGGTACTAGCTGAAAAAATCTTACCTGTAGGGTTGTGAGGTGAATTGACAATTATTGCCCGAGTTCGTTCAGTAATTGCTTCAGCGATCGCCTCCAAATTCATATCGAAGGTGTTGGTATCTACAGGCACACCCACTGGAACCGCACCTGTAAAATGCACCATACGCCTATAACCTAACCAGGGTGGAGTCAAAATAATTACCTCATCTCCCTCCCCAGCTAATATTTGCAAACAAATCGCCAAACCGACTATAGTACCATTAGTCATAAAAATATCTTCAGGCAATATAGAAATTCCGCGTTTATCCTGAAGAGATGCGGATACAGTAACCCGTGATTCGGGAATATTTCCCTTGTAGCCATACCAACTGGAGTTTTGCGGTACACTCCAACGTTGCAGCGCTTCTACAAACCCTGGAGGTGGCATTTCATGAGCATCACCCAAGGAAAAATCAAGACTTTCAGGCTCAGTTCGGCGGCTCATATAGGTCGCTGAAGCGTAAAATTTACTTATAGGCGTTTGGTAATCTAATTTCTTCAATAACTGTGGTGAGATAAAGTGAATTTTGCCTTCATCTGTCGTATTCGGCATAACCCCAGCCTTTGATTGCAATCTGATGCAGGCAGTATATAGCAGTTATCAGTTGGGTGCAATATAGTAACAGCAGTGAGTGAACCAGCCAATAATGTCTTTTTTAGTTATTGCTAATGGCGATCATACTACTCTATGTCATTGCCACCGCCTTTCTCGTGCAAGTTTCTGAGTAAGGGTGATATTTATGCAATTTGCGATCACTTTCGGCAAGAAATAACTGGCCATAGGCGATCGCCTTTACCATATTGATCCTTTTGTCACCATCATATTCCTCGGCAGGACTGCTAGGATTTCCATAGATTCGGTTTAACAATGAGCTACTCAACCAAGTTTCAGAGTTGCATTTATCAAATTTCGTGCTAACCAGACCAGCAATATTAGCTAATTTCAGGACAATAACACCATGAACACTGCCAAACTCACCACTGATGGCACTCACCAAATCGTTATTTTGCCAGAAGATTTTCAACTCACTGGCACTGAAGTCTATATCAAAAAAATTGGTAACGCTATTGTCCTCATTGCCAAAGATAACCTCTGGCAATCCCTCATCGATAGTCTAGACAATTTTTCTGATGACTTCATGACTACCAGAGATCAGCCAGTTATTGACACTAGAGAAAGTTTTTAAATGCGATACCTGCTTGATACCAACATCTGCATTTACCTGATAAAGCAAAAACCCCAAAAAGTACTGGATAAATTTCAAACCCTTAGCATTTCTGATGTTGGTATCTCCTCTATCTATCACCATTGCCGAACTAGAATATGGAGTTGCCAAAAGGAGCTAGTGCGTTGGGCGGCTTTGCCGACTTGAAGCAACTAGCGTTCAACAGCAAGAGAAAAACCGCATTGCCCTAATGCAATTTCTGCTACCTCTAGAAATTGTCGAATTCAATCAGGCATCTGCAACGATTTACGGCAGCATCAGAAGTGATCTCGAAAGTAGAGGACTTATTATTGGTGCAATGGATATGCTCATTGCTTCTCATGCGCTGAGTTTAGGAGTTACCCTAGTCACCAATAATGTGCGAGAGTTTTCTCGTATTCCTACCCTCCTATTAGAAAACTGGGTTGAGTAGTTGTCAATATGCGAGATGTGATATATTGCGTTACTGCCATCCTGTAATATCAATCAAAATAACTTTAAGCTCAAGAGAAATCAGCATCATGAGTATTATCGTCTTCGGCAGCATAAATATAGATTTGGTAGCAACAACACCCCGGTTGCCAGTTGCAGGAGAAACGTTGCTAGGAGAAGATTTTTTTAAAGTTTCGGGAGGGAAAGGAGCCAATCAAGCCGTAGCATTAGCAAAATTGGGCATTCCTACCCAGATTGTGGGGCGTGTAGGTGCAGACGATTTTGGTAAGGAACTTGTTAACAATTTGCAAACATCTGGTGTGCAGACTGATAACATTTTTGTGGATGAAACTGTTAGTTCTGGAGTCGCTATTATCACCGTGAGTCAGACTGGTGAAAATCAAATTGTTGTCATTCCTGGTGCAAATGGGCGCGTCAATCAAGAAGATGTAGAGCGATTATCCCACTTATTACCAGAAGCTACGGCACTACTTTTACAACTAGAAATTCCTATGACTGCCGTAGTTGCTGCTGCTAAAGCCGCAAAAGGTGCAAATATAAAAGTAATTTTTGACCCCGCACCCGCACAATCTAATTTACCAGATGAACTGTATCCATTGGTGGACATTATTACACCGAATGAAGTTGAAGCAGCGCAGTTGGTTGGTTTTCCTGTGAATGGAGAGGAACAAGCCGCCAAAGCAGCTGCGGTTTTATTGCAACGGGGTGTGAAATGTGCGATCGTCAAACTAGGTGCTAAGGGTGTTTTTTGTGCCACTGCTGAAGAAAAGTTTTTTGTACCCGCGTTTTCAGTTCATGCAGTTGACACAGTAGCCGCAGGCGATGCTTTCAATGGTGGTTTAGCGGCGGCACTTTTTGAAGGACTTCCCTTACATCAAGCAGTTGTTTGGGGTGCAGCAGCAGGTGCTTTGACAGCGACAAAACCAGGCGCACAAACTTCGCTACCGGATAGGTTTACATTTGATGCATTTCTCAAGGAAAGGGCAATGGGTAGTAGTTTTCAAGGGTAGGTATTTAAAAAAGTATAGATAAACAAGTAAAATACTTCTCTGATAGGGGCAGAGCTTCTGGACGATGTATGGTGTGTAGCAGGAGAAATGCAGATAGGAAAAGTGAGGAATTAAGTATGGCATTATATCTAGACTCAGCGATCGCATCGGAAGCTGAAGTTGTTAAGCTTTGGGGATGGGTAAAAGGTATCACAACAAATCCCACGCTGTTATCTCAAAGCGATACACCACCAGAAACCACGCTCAAAAAATTAGTTGCCTTGACAAATGGCCCGTTATACTACCAACTTATGGCATCCGATAAAGCTGGGATGCTAGCTGAAGGTAGAAAAGCTTTCGAGATTATTGGTTCACAAACAATTTTGAAGATTCCTGCAACACCCTTAGGGTTTGAAGTGGTGGCGAGTCTATCACCAGAAATTACCTGTTCGGTGACAGCGATTTATAGTGCAGCACAGGCAGCAGTAGCACGGGAAGCAGGAGCTAAAATTGCCATAGCTTATGTAAATCGAGCTACCCGATTGTTAGGTGATGGTATTGCTTTAGTGCGGGATATGGCTAGCGTACTCAAAGGTAGCGATACGGAAATCTTAGCAGCTAGTATCAAATCTCCTGAAGAAGCGGCCGCATCGTTGCAAGCTGGGGCGAATCATTTAACTTTACCATTGGCAATGTTGCAGGCGATCGCAACTCATGAATTCTCCCAAAAAACTGTTGAAGAATTCGCTAAAGGAGGCATCGGTTTAAGTAATTCGTAATTCGTAATTCGTAATTCGTATGTGTTCAAGAAGTGAATTTAGCTAAACTATAAAAATCAAATTTACTCAACATCTCCAAAAATGTGAATACCGCAGGTACTTGCAGAGCATTAGATAAAGTTGCAGTTGCAATGACTCTTTCGAGGGGTGCAGGCAAACTGTATACCTGCACCTTTGAGGGAATGGGTACAGCTGCTAAACGAGGCATAATAGCTGCTCTCAATCCTTGATTCACCATGCTAACGACTGTGGAATCTTCTTGAATGTCGCTAGCAGTATGGATTGGAATTGCCAAAGTCTTCAGGTGGTTGTGAAGAATGCGTCCACAGGGTGTACAAGGGAGCAAAACCGGCGGATAGGCTGCTATGTCTTCCCAAGTAATTTGCGGACTGCTAATTTTGGTATCTGGTGGTAGTAAAGCTACATACTCATCCCGAAAAATTTCCCAGGTTTCAAATTCTTCACCAGTTGGCAGACAGGTAATACCAATATCAGCACGTCCATCATGCAAACACTGCTCTACATCCGTGAAAGCAGCACACTCTATGATTGTGACAGCAATCTCTGGGAATTGATTGTGAAATTGGGCGATCGCTTTTGGTAATAGATGAGTAGCAACGCTCCGAAAAGCCGCAATTCGCACATGACCACCGTGTAAACCTTTATGCAGGTTTGCTTCGTGTTGCATCATCTTTAAATGCTGCATTGCTTGCCGCGCATGATACAAAATGCGCTCTCCAGCAGGTGTCAGCACAGCACCGTGACGACCTCTAGCAAATAATGGCACACCTAATTCTTCTTCTAGGGTAGCGATCGCATGACTAATTGCAGGTTGGGAAAGCTGCAATTCTAAGGCTGCCTCACTAAAGTTACCACAATCTGCTACTGCAACTATGGCTCGGAGTTGGGAGAGTTTCATAGGCAATTGATGAGAACAAGGGTATACACATCCTGACTTTATTGTGGCAAAAAGGTTGTATTAGTGATTTTTGATATCTATAAATCCCATTTATAGAACCTATGCAAGCCATGATTTGATTCCTAACTGAGATGTTGTTACTGTTTTATTTACTGAGCAACTTTCAGGAATAATTTTATGAACAATAACATTAAGTGTCTATCAACAGAAGATATAGAAATAAATTGTAGCTCGTCATTCCAGAAAAAAATCCACTCAAACTTCTGGAAATCTCTGCATCTGATTTGGGAAAATTTTGTCAAAAAACTCCTAGCAGATCCGAATGAATTACAAG
>NZ_JADEXF010000351.1 GCF_015207245.1 Nostoc cf. edaphicum LEGE 07299 | reverse complement strand
GTATATACCCTAAGCTAGTTTGTAAATTTTAGTAACTTATCTTCAGATAGATTTTTGCTGAGTTATAAAAACCTCTTTTGCTAGAGGTTTATTTGTTAGCTATCTGATATGTAAATGAAAATTTTAGCTCGAACCATCAAGATGAATGGTACTATTGTGCTAATGTGAAATACTAGATAGAAACACACAACTAATTTATAATAAAAATTATAGAATATTATTTGGTTCAGGATAGAGATAAATATCACATATTGGCTGCTGTTCATTAACTGCCATACTACTATTTATTTGGTTGCCATCAATATGGAAATTTTAATGAATAAGTAAATTATTGATATCGCCAGTATATCTATTTAGCTACTAGATATAATAACGACGCGATCGCTTTCTTTATATTTTGACTTTGCCAAGAGCTTTTTCTGCTTTTTTAATTAGTGCATCTGTTGCCGTCCTCACCAGAGGATAAATACATAATTTGACTTGCTAGAAGTACTTCTGCTGTCTCATGTCTTAGAGGTTTAGAGAACACATAACCTTGACCAAATTCGCAGCCAAGTTCCTGTAACCATTGAAGTTGTTGTGGTGTTTCAATACCTTCTGCAATAACGGCTAATCCGAGTTGATTGCTCAAAGCAATAATAGTACTAACAACCTGATAATTACGGTTCCCTTCCTGCATCTGGCTTACAAAGGAGCGATCGATCTTCAAATTATCAGCAGGTAAACGATGGAGATAATTAAGCGATGAATAACCGCTACCAAAGTCATCAATGCTGATTTGAATTTTTCTATCCTTTAATTGGGTTAATAAATCAATTGTCTGACTGATATTGTCAATTAACATACTCTCAGTAATTTCTAAGGCTATGGAATCGCCTTCTAAACCTGTTTGAGCTAGTGTTTGATCGATATCATCAATTAAGCTAGCTTGGCGAATATTTTGAGCAGAGAGATTAATACTCATCTTGAGCGGGAAGTGACTAGCAAACTTGGTTTTCCAGTTTGCCAGTTGTTGACAAGCTTTGTAGAACATCCAGCGATCGATTTGCACAATTAGCCCTGTTTCTTCGGCAACAGGAATAAATTCCTCCGGCAAAATCAACCCGCGAGTTGGGTGTTGCCAGCGCACTAATGCCTCAAATCCTATCAGCCGAACTCCTTGCAACTGCAATTCTCTACTAACCTGTTGGCTTGGTTCGCCGGAGGCATCGCCAAGTATATCAACAATCGGCTGATAGTATATAACAAACTCTTCTCGTTCGAGAGCTTTACGGATATCCGTTTCTAGAGTTAGCCGATTTACGGCTTGAGTGTGCATTTCTATATCAAAAATTTTGTACGAACTTCTATCTTGGGATTTGGCTCTATACATGGCAATATCGGCATCTCGGAGTAAATCGGAGGCGTGAGAATAGTTCTTTGTTCCTAAGACAATACCGATGCTCGTACTGATAACCACTTCCGAATCATTAAGTATCAATGGTGTTTGAAAATCTTTTAGAATCCGCTCAGTAATTTGAATAGCTTTTTCCATACCAGAAATATCTTCCAAGAGAATTACGAATTCGTCACCACCGATTCGAGCGACTAAATCAATCTCTCGCAGATGAGTTTTTAGTTTCTGAGCAATGCTTTTAAGTAGTTGATCTCCAGCTAAATGTCCTAAACTATCATTGATCACTTTGAACCGATCTAGATCGAGAAATAAGACGGCGTAACGATAGGTTTCTATTCGTTTGGCTCGGTTAATCGATAATTCAAGCCGTTCTACCAAAAGCGTCCGATTCGGTAAATCTGTCAATGGATCGTGTAAGGCGTTGTGAATAATCAGTTCTTGTGCTTGTTTGCGATCGCTTACATCTAATAAAACACCATGCCAGACAATATCCTTGTTTTTTCGACACTCCGAACGCGCACTTGCCTGTACCCATTTGAGTTTGCCAGAGGGTGTAACTAATCGCCATTCATAAGAGAATGGTTTTAAAGTTTGAGCGCTTTGTTTGGCAGCCGTATAACATCCGGCACGGTCATCAATATGGATTTGTGCAAAGCACAGAGAGGCATCTGATAAAATTTGATCTGGTGTTAATTCTAGAAGATCCAGACAGCCTAAACTGATGTATTCAAAGACAATAGAACCATCAAAATGATGTACAAAGCTATA
Source organism: Nostoc cf. edaphicum LEGE 07299 (assembly GCF_015207245.1). Taxonomy (GTDB): domain Bacteria; phylum Cyanobacteriota; class Cyanobacteriia; order Cyanobacteriales; family Nostocaceae; genus Nostoc; species Nostoc edaphicum_B. Next base: position 2,973 of record NZ_JADEXF010000351.1, on the reverse strand, counting down.
AATTATTCCCGGTATATTAGATGCTAATGTTTGTAACAGATTTTGGGCTTGTTGGCGCTCTGCCCGCACTTGAGTATCCCGAAGTTCTCGACGCACCGCCACTGGCAATCGGCTTAAATTGTCTTTCATCACATAATCATGAGCGCCTGCTTTCATCATTTCCACAGCAGATACTTCGCCGATTGTGCCAGAAACGAGAATGAAAGGAATATCTTTTTGACTCTGCTTTGCTACTTCCAAAGCCATAGGAGCATTAAATCCAGGCAATCGGTAATCTGAAATTATCACATCCCAGGTACGGCTATTGAGGGCTGTGTGTAGCTCCTCGACGGTTTCGACACGTTGCCAGATCGGATTGAAACCACCGCGACGCAGTTCACGGATAACTAACATGGCATCGATTTCTGAATCTTCAACCATTAGAACGTTCAAGGGTTCACTCATACCTCATACCTCATAATCTCCTTGGCAAAATTTGAGTTAATCCGCCCCATTTTCATCCCAAACAACACCGATTAGCTGCTAAGAAATATGACTAACAGATGCACCAACGATTTGCAAGCTGGTAAGTAAATCGGCGTTCAAGTGGCTGGCTAATCTCGCCCTTGTCTGCACTCAAAAGAGAAATGAGAAATAGTTTCTTTCAGGATACCTGCTTAGTTAACTCGACTATGGAACCAGTGAGGACACCGATCCCACAATAAAATTTGGGATGTTTTTTTATTTGGAAGTCCCTAAAGAGGTTTTTCAGGAACTTTACCCATTGTCAGCCAATCTTTGTGCCAGTCCCCCATACTCAATATTGCGATTTAAGATGATTGGGTATTCTATAATTTGCGATCGCCACTATACGGATGATTGAAGTTGAACATCTGAGTAAAATATACGGCTCTACCCCAGCGATTACTGATGTCACCTTTAGCGTCGAGCCTGGGGAGATTTTAGGGCTGTTGGGCCCCAATGGCGCTGGAAAAACCACAACCATGCGGATTCTGGCTGGTTATTTACCGGCAACCAATGGAAATGCCCGGATTGCTGGTTATGATGTCCATGAAAATTCCCTAGCTGTGCGCCAACGCATTGGTTATTTACCGGAAACACCGCCATTATATCCAGACATGACGGTGGAGGGATTTTTGCATTTTGTCGCCCGAATTAAGGGAGTATCAGCAGGCGATCGCCCTAATAAGGTGACAGCCGCCATCGAACGCTGCAACTTAGAAGATAAGCGGCGAGTAATTATTCGCAAACTCTCCAAAGGATACCGCCAACGTGTCGGAATTGCTCAAGCGATCGTTCACGATCCCCCAGCGATCATTTTGGATGAACCCACCGTTGGACTCGATCCCCGGCAAATAATTGAGGTGCGGAATTTAATTAAAAGCCTCGCTGGTACTCACACAATTATTCTTTCCACGCACATTCTGCCAGAAGTAAGCATGACTTGCAGCCGCGTCGCCATCATCAATCGCGGTAAAGTTGTGGCAACAAATACACCAGAAAACCTGATGACTCAGTTGACAGGGGGTTCTGGGTATGAATTGGAAATAGAAGGAGAAGCCGCCCTAGCAAAACAGGTATTGCAAAAAGTCGCGGGTGTGAGCCTGATAGAATCAATTCCCACAGCCGGAGGACATCAACCCCAGGAAAATCGCGCTTATCTGCGGGTGATATCGCAACCGGGAAAAGAACCAGGAAAGGATATTGCCACAACCTTAGTGCGTGCAGGATTCGGTTTACATGAATTGCGGCGGGTTAACGCCACCTTAGAAGATGTATTCTTGCAACTGACCACAGAAGAAAAGAATTTCGATCCTGATGTAGACTTAGCAGCAGACAAAGAAGGAGTAGCGTAAATGGGTATAGTACTGAGTAATATTATTGCCATTTATCGCCGAGAGTTACAGAGTTATTTTGTATCGCCCTTAGCTTATGCGATCGCAGGCATATTTTGGTTCATGGCGGGGTTATTCTTCGTGATGATTTTGCTAGGGCCAAATGGCATTTTGGTAGGAGTCGCGGCAATAGATGCACAAGGGCAACAACTAGGAGTGCCAGTACCGCCGATAGATGTCCCCTATGAATTTATCCGGGGATTTTTGGATAGTATGGGGTGGCTATTGTTGTTTACCCTGCCAATTCTTTCGATGGGACTCTATGCCGAAGAACGGAAACGGGGCACTTTAGAACTGTTAGCCACCTCACCAATCACCAATTGGGCGGTAGCTTTGGGTAAGTTATTAGGCGTGCTAACATTTTTTACCACGATGGTTTTACCCATGCTAGTGTTTGAAGCGATCGCCATTAGTGGATCAAATCCACCAATGGCACTCTCAATTCCCTTGCTGGGTCATTTTGGATTAATCTTGCTAGCAGCGGCAATTTTATCTTTAGGAATGTTTATTTCCTCATTAACAGACAGCACAATTTTATCTGCCGTTCTTACCTTTGCAGTAATTTTATTGTTGTTATTCATTGATTTAATCGCCAAAATTATCCCTGGCCCCGTGGGCGAAGCATTAGGTTATCTGTCATTGCTGAAACATTACAACACTTTCATTCAAGGCATTTTTGATACCAGCGGCTTAATTTTATTCGCCAGTTACATTTTTTTGGGCATCTTTCTCACAGCTCAATCAATTGATGCACTGCGTTTTCAAAGGCAATAGTTATTTGTCATTTGTCATTTGTCCTTGGTCACTTGTTATTAGTCATCTGGGACATTGCCAATTGAGTTTAGATAGGAGTTTAATTTGGGTGCTAGTTCGTTAATGATTGTTTTGATTGCATTTATCTGTTCAGTAGTTAAAAGGTTACGAGTATAAGCCCGTCTTAACCAATGTTGAGTTTCATTCAAAGAACCTCTTGCGATTTTGATAAAACGTCTATTGTCTTGAAAACTACCTCTTCCTACACCTTCTGCTATATTGGCTCCAATACTATCTGCCGAACGAACAATCTGTTTACCAATAG
>NZ_JADEXF010000350.1 GCF_015207245.1 Nostoc cf. edaphicum LEGE 07299 | reverse complement strand
AAATAAGTCAATAAAAACGGAGAACAAACCTATGCTACACCAAATTAAAGAATTGCTGCAAAATGCACAATTACAACAGCAAGTAAAAGCAGCAGCTAACCAAGCAGAAGCTATCAAAATGATAGCGATCGCCAGTGCAGAAAAAGGTTATAACTTCACAGTTGAAGCCATTTCTCAAATGCTGACAGAACTAACCTTTGTGGACTCCAATGAACTGAGTGAAGAAGAATTACTTAGTGTTAGTGGTGGATTGATGGCTGATAGTGCGCCTAAGCTATGTCATACAGAAGGCTGTGGTGGCGGACACTGCTAAAAAAGGTATGTAGCTTCTCTTTCTCTTTGGTCTTGTAGCCTCCAAAGTTAGGTTGTTTTTCTAAAAGAGCTTTTTAGATCCAACTTTTCCAATATTTTAATTTGGATAACTTCCATACTTGTTACTGAGGTTTAAGACAGAAAGAGATACTGCATAACCGATTCCCTCTTTACTTTTTTAACCAAGAAAAAGAGGGAATTCAATTAACAATTACTATCACTAGCTCGGAGAAAATAAAATTATGTTGTCACAAATTCAAAGCCTACTCCAAAATAGCCAATTACGCGAGAATATACAAGCAGCAGTTACCCAAACAGAAGCCATCAAACTGTTGCTAATTGCCAGTGCAGAAAAAGGTTATACTTTCACAGCCGAAAGCGTAGCTCAAATGCTAGCAGAACTGACCTTTGTGGATTCCAACGAACTGAGCGAAGAAGAATTACTCAGTGTTAGTGGCGGTGCAATGGCTGATAGTGCGCCCAAATTATGCCATACAGCCGGCTGTGGTGGCGGACACTGCTATCTCTCGTAATTTGTAATTTTTGGTGAAATATAGGACTCCGGCTTGATTTTTGAAAACATACTGAGACTGAAAAGACCGTTTTATCTTAAATATTGTTCAAAAATCATAATATATGAGTCCTATAATACACCAAATAGTCAAGTTTTTGGTCTTTATCTGTTGGGGACTTGTACCCCAACAAATTCAATTAATAACTACAAGTTATTTTAATTATGCCTACCTAATTAGTACTTAATTTAAAACTGATTTCAGACGAACGCTATTGTTATTAATACCAACTATTAAAACGTAGACCAGAATTGATATTTACCTTTGAACTCCCACTATGAGAAATCCCGCTATGGTTCAACAAGTTGTTCGCTTATCCCAACAGAAAACATCAAACGATTTAAGGGCGATCGCTGCGAATGCTAGCTTTATCTGGGAACGCCTTGATGAAAGCAGATTTGCAATTAATGGCGATCGAGTCAATGAAGAAGAAATTAACCGTCGTAGACATCACTGGTGTCAAGTTGCAGCAGAAGGTAAATGGGATACGTTACACAAACGCTTAGAGTGGGAGGGACTAAACCTCGATACCGTTAGTTCCAGATTGGGAACCATCGAGTTGCTTGCCGATCAACCTTTGCCGGAGTGGGCAGAAACCTTGCAGCAAATCATCCAAACCGCTACAGGATTCAATTCTGCAACCGAAGTATTTCTACCCATAGATTCACAAAATCCGATCGCCTTTGAAGATATTCTTTTGCCTGCTATCTTGGTAGCCAGACAGCAATTACTGACTCGCTGCGACAGCCAATTCACCCAAGAGTCTCTTCCCTTATCGATTCTTTCCTATGACGCTTACAGTTCTCTAGAACGTGGTCTACTGAAACGATTAGCAGGACTTTGCACTAAAACATTAGATTTTGAATTTTCTCAGGTGCGTCCCTTTGGTCAAAGCTTGCTCGGCTTACTAGGACTGGAGACAGAAAACAATAACACTCACTACATCAAGTTCGTCAATCAACTCCTAGAAGATGGAATGCTGACGTTCTTCCAAAAGTATCCAGTTTTCGGTCGGTTAGTGGCAACAGCAGTAAATTTTTGGGTTGAGTTCACTGCTGAATTTCTCGAACGTTTAGTTGCAGATAGAACAGATATTCAACGTACTTTTAATCAAGCGATCGCTCCATTTTCTCAAAATAAAGTTGCCGAAATTCAAACATCCATTTCCGATGCACACAAACGCGGGCGAACGGTGATTTCACTCACCTTTGAGTCTGGACTTAAACTTGTTTATAAACCCAAAGATTTAGGATTAGAGGTTGTCTTTAACCAATTTTTGGATTGGTGCAATCAACACAGCGATCTTTTAGATTTTAAAGTCACTCAAGTACTTGAGCGCAATGGTTATGGTTGGGTGGAACATATTGAACAGTTGCCTTGTGTGGATGAAGCAGCTGCGAAACGATTCTATCAGCGTTCTGGGATGTTGTTGTGTGTGCTTTATGCTTTGCGGGGAACAGATTGCCATTACGAAACCTTAATTGCCAATGGTGAGCATCTGGTGCTGATTGACATGGAAACGCTGCTGCACCATGAACCAAATCTCATTGAAGACTCACCGCTTACCCAAGATTTAGAAACAACCGCCACACGACAATTTTGGGATTCCGTACTCCGCACCGGACTTTTACCGCGTTGGGACTTTAGTGGCGATCGCAGTGTCGCTTATGATATTAGCGGGCTAGGCAGCACAGATCCCCGATTATCTCCCCGTAAAGTCCCGCGTTGGCAGAACATTAATACAGATAATATGCATCTGTTGTCTGAGCCTGTAACCTTGCCGATTGGGAAAAATGTGCCGTTCTTGGGTGAAGTTGTTCTGTCTCCAAACGATTATCAACTACAAATCACCACTGGATTTGAGCAGATGTATCGCTTTTTGATGGCGCACAAAGATTTTTTAATTTCACGCCAAAGTTTGCTATCTGCTATGCAAAATCAGCAGGTACGCTTTATCTTCCGCAACACCCGCATTTATGGCATCATCCTCCAAAAAGCTTTAGCACCCGATTATCTCAAACACGGCGTAGATTACAGTATTCAACTCGATGTTCTCAGTCGTGCTTTTCTAGTTGCTCAAAATAGACCAAACGCCTTTCCTGTTTTGAGCGCGGAACTCCGAGCAATAGAACAATTAGATATTCCCTTCTTCACAGCTAGCGCGGTGGTTGATGAACTGAGTTTAAACGGTTCTTCTTCCATTCCCAACTACTTCAAGCAATCCAGTTACCAAGACCTGCTCAACCAGTTACAATCTCTAGATGAAACCGACTTAGCTCGACAAGTAGCGATTATTCAAGGCTCCTTCGATGCTAAGATTGCAACCACCTCCAGCCGCCAAGGTGGGCAATGGCAAGGCGAATCGTTACCGTTGCTAAATTCAGAACAATTGATTGCCGAAGCCAAAGAAATCGCCACTCAACTGGAAACCAGAGCCATTTCTGACCCTGATGGCAGCGTTAACTGGATTGGCTTAGACTTTGTGCCTCGCGCCGAACGATATCAACTGCAAGTATTAAATAATTGTCTCTCTGACGGACGCTCTGGAGTTGCTTTGTTTTTAGCTGCACTAACTCAAGAAACTGGTGATTCCCGTTACCGTGATTTAGCACTGAGGACAGTGCAATCTCTGCGTCGCCAAATTCACACTATCGATCCCGAAACTTGGGAACGCATGGCTCGTTTTATGGGCGTTGGGGGTGCAACAGGTTTAGGATCGATGATCTATAGCCTAGTGAAAATTAGTCAATTTCTCAACGATGCAACACTGTTGCCAGACGCTCAAGTATTAGCCAGTTTAATGACACCAGAACTAATTGCTGCCGATGAACACTTGGATATTATGAGCGGAGCAGCCGGGGCAATTTTGGGGTTATTGTCGCTGCATCAAGCCACAGGAGAAGCAACCGTTTTAGAAAAAGCGATCGCCTGTGGACAACATTTAATCAACCGTCAAGTTAGCCACAACGGTGCGCCCAAAGCTTGGCATACTTATTGGGATAAGCCCTTAACTGGCTTCTCTCATGGAGCCGCAGGTATCTCTTATGCCTTGCTCAGACTTTATGCCGCCACCTCAGAGGGCAAGTACTTAGAAGCAGGTTTAGCAGGAATTGAGTATGAGCGTAGCGTCTTTTGCCAGTCCACTGCCAACTGGCCAGACTTCCGCAGAATGGGACAACCAGGGCAACCTGACTTTGCAAATAAGTGGTGTCATGGAGCAGCCGGCATTGGTTTAGGACGCTTAGGTAGTTTGAGAATCGTGGAAACGCCGGAAATTCAACAAGAAATTGAAATTGCTCTCCAAACTAATCAGAATTTTGGCTTACAGGCGATCGATCACTTATGCTGTGGCAACTTCGGTAGGGCGGAAGTGCTGTTAGTCGGTGCAAAAATCTGTTCCCGTTCTGATTGGCATCAAATTGCTCACCAGAATGTAACAAATGTTGTGGCTAGAGCCAAGCGAACTGGAGCTTATCAACTGTTCCCCAACTTACCCAATTCTGTATTTAATCCTGGCTTTCTACCCGGTATATCTGGAATTGGTTATCAATTGCTGCGTCTGGCTAACAATGATTTACCTTCAATATTATTGTGGGATTGAGCTTGTTATTCGCATCTTGAGCGCCAAGTGATATGCAAAAATCGTTTTGGCCATTCACACCTTATTACCTCACTAGACGTTAATAGGGTATGATATAAGGCTAATTCGTCATTAAGCTTTAGGCGAAAAACGTTTTTTGTATAATCCCAGTAATCCAACTACGCTAAGACCAAGTAATGCCGATGCCTCAGGTACAGAAGTTTTTTGTGCTGTAAAGCCAGTTTCGTAAGAAATACTAGGGCTGGTAGCTGAAGCAACTGTGTAACTAGCCTCTATTTGTTGTAATCCTTCATCACCAATAGGAACCAAATAAGTACCATCTTGGTCGCCAGTTAACTTTTTGCCCAAATATTCTACTGTCACATTTGGAATTTGTTTTCCTTGATAAAGAACTTGAACTTTCAAGTTTCCTCCTGGTTTGACTGCAAGAGGATTCTGTAATGCGATGATTTCTAAAGGCAAGTTGAATGGTTGAGCCAGAGTGTCAGACCAATCGTAAAGAGCTTTAGTATACTTCAGATAATGGCTAACATCTTGATATTGTCCAATTTCTTGTTCGGAAATACTGCGATATTCATCGCCTACCTTAGCATAATAACCATTATCAAAAAACCCAGTTAATGCTGCAATTTCACCATTGGAAGTTAGAGATAGACTGTCTTTTTTT
>NZ_JADEXF010000349.1 GCF_015207245.1 Nostoc cf. edaphicum LEGE 07299 | reverse complement strand
GTTCTACAGCCTCCTTGCCTGTACTTACTCTTCTAATCTTTCAGGTCTGTGCAATAGCTGTCACCACAATTGCGGCGCTCACCCTTTGTCAATATCTGTTCGGCTGGAATCTCGGCATTGATGAGCTGGTGTTCCGTGATTCGCAAACTAGTATAGCGACATCGCATCCGGGGCGAATGGGGGTGAACACAGCACTGAACTTTATCCTGGTCAGTGTCGCCCTACAGATTCTGATTCATCCAAAAACCCACCGCAGTTATTGGTATGCCCAAATTATTGCTCTGATTGCTACTTTAATTTCCTTTCAGGCGCTGATGGGCTATGCCTACCAAGTGGAAGTTCTCTACGGACTCGCCCCTTATACAACATCAATGGCATTACACACAGCGGTATTGTTCCTCTTACTAAGTATAGGTATTCTGTGGGCGCGGGCAGAACATGGCTTAATGAGGGTAGTTACAAGTGATAGTTACGGTGGCTTACTTGCACGTCGTTTACTAGTTGCCGCGATCGCAGTACCTTTTATATTAGGGTGGGTAATTGTTGAAGGGCAACGAGCAGGACAATACGATCCGGCATTTGCAGTATCGGTGTTTGCGATCGTTGTGATTGTAATTTTTACTATTTTGATTTGGCAAAGTGCCAGGGTTATTGAACGCCTCAGCTATCAACGCGACCTTGCTCAAGAAGCACTGAGAACCCACGAAGCGAAACTAGGGAGTTTTGTAGATTCTAACGTCATCGGCATTCTGTTTAGCGATGTGTATGGCGGTATCCAACAGGCAAACGACGAATTCTTGAGGATGATTGGTTACACACAGGAAGATTTGTCAGCTGGTAAGTTAAGTTGGCGCAATATCACACCACTAGAGTATTTATATTTAGATGAGCGAGGTGTCGCCGAAGCCCAAGGAAATACTAACGCTACTTGTACGCCCTACGAGAAAGAATTTATTCGCAAGGATGGTAGCCGTATCCCGGTTTTAGTTGGTTACGTGCTGCTAGGAGAAAACCGCGAAGAGTCAGTAGCCTTTATCCTCGATTTGAGCGAACGCAAGCAAGCAGAGGCAGAGCAACAAAAATTAGCATTGCTGGTAGAAAATAGCTCTGACTTTATCGGCATTGCCACCCTTGAGGGTCAATTACTCTACATAAATGATGCAGGTCAAAAGTTGGTAGGGTTTGCCAACCTTAGTGAAGTGAGGCAAAAAGCAGTATTAGATTACTTCATGCCTAAAGACAAAGCCTATTTTCAAAAATATATACTGCCGACTGTACTATCAGAAGGGCGCTGGCAGGGAGAATTCTGCTTCCGGCATCTCCAAACAGGTCAACCAATACCAGTTGATTACAACATCTTCACTGTTACAGATAACAACACAGGTCAGCCAATTGCCTTAGCAACTGTGACTCGTGACATCAGCGAGCAAAAGCAGACCCAGGAACAAATATTACAGCTAAACAGGAATCTACAGCGTCGCATTACTGAATTACAAACTTTGTTGGAGGTAATTCCCATTGGAATTGGCATTGCCGAAGATCCAAAATGCCAAAATATCAAGGTTAACCCTGCTTTTGCCAAGCAGTTGGGGGTATCGTCAGATACAAATGCTTCCCTTACCGCTCCTTTAGACGAAAGACCAACAAGCTTTAAAATCTACCGCGAGGGAAGGGAACTTTCAACAGAAGAACTCCCAATGCAGTATTCTGCTGCTCATGGTGTCGAGGTTCTCAATTGTGAACTCGATGTCGTCCATGAAAATGGCAAAATCGTCAAGCTGTTGGAGTACGTTGCACCCCTGTTTGACGAAGAGGGTAAAACCAGAGGCAGCGTTGGTGCATTTTTAGATATTACGGAGCGTAAACAGGCAGAGGAAGTACTGCTAAAACAGCAAAAATGGTTAGAGGATGTGTTAAATCTGATGCCAAGACCATTGCTGTTTATCGAACCAGGAACGGCGCGGGTAACTTTTGCCAATCGCTCCGCTGACGAATTAGCTGGGGGCAAATTTCCTAAAGGTGTACCTGCCCAAGAGTATCACACAGTTTACTACTATACAGATGCAGCTGGCGATCGCATCCCCAATGAACTTATGCCAGGAGTACGGGTTGCCCGTGGCGAACGCCTGAATGGATTGGAGGTGGACTGGCACACTCCCGCTGGTGTGCGCTCTCTACTAGTATTTGCTGATACCTTGCCAGCAATGCACGGTCATCCGGCTACCTGTATCTTAGTGTTCCAAGAAATCAGCAACCTTAAGGCTGCACAAAAAGCCCTCTCGTTAAGTTACAAAAGGCTAAAGCTACTATTTGACACAGCCAACGATTTATTATCGAGTCAGCAACCAGTAGCACTAATCGATAGCGTCTACCAAAAACTAAGAGACCAAATTGGTTTAGATATTTACTTTAACTATTTGGTTGTGGATAACTCTCAGGTAATGCGGCTAGAGTCTTACACCGGTTTTTCCGAGGAGATAGCAAAGCAAATCGAGTCCTTGAAATTTGCTGAAGCGGTTTGTGGGACTGTCGCCCAAGAGCGTTATGCAATTGCTCTAGAGAATGTGCAGCAATCAATTGACCCGAAAACAGAATTGATTCGTTCTTTAGGAATTACTGCTTATTATGGTTATCCGTTAATTGCCCAAGGACGGTTGTTGGGTACTCTTTCTTTTGGCAGCCGCACTCGGTTAAGCTTCACCGACAATCAAAAAGGGATGATGCAAGCAGTATGCGACCAAATAGCGATCGCAATGGAACGGGCTAGTTTAATTGCTTCTTTGCAGCAACAAACTGATCAGTTGCAAGAAGCCAACCGGATGAAGGATGAGTTTCTAGGGATATTATCCCACGAATTGCGATCGCCCCTCAATGCCATCCTTGGCTGGGCGCAATTACTGCAACGAAGCAAGCTCAGTGATACCCAAATGGCTAGAGCGACGGAGACAATTGAGCGCAATGCCAAAGCGCAAACCCAGTTAATTGAAGACTTACTGGATATATCGCGGATGGTTAGAGGCAAGTTACACCTCGATGTCCGTACTTGCAATTTGATTCCCATAATCGAGTCAGCCATCAAGACTGTTAGTTTAGCCGCCCAATCCAGGGAAATCGATTTGAGATTTTCCCTGATTCCCTCAAAAGAAACGCCAAATTACGATTGGGAATTAGGAGTTAATCACGAAAATCTCGAATTTTCAGCAGCACAATCCCAAACTAATCAACATTCAGAGGACAGCAAACCGAGTGAAAATTCTCAATATTTAGTTTCCGGGGATTGCGAGCGCTTGCAACAAATCATCTGGAATCTGCTATCCAATGCCATCAAATTTACACCCGTTGGCGGTAGAGTAGAGTTGCAATTGTCAGTAGTTAGTGGACAAGAAAAACAACAGACAAGGGATAAATATGCCCAAATTCAAGTGATTGATACAGGCATTGGTATCAGTCCTAATTTTCTTCCTTACGTTTTCGATCGCTTTCGTCAAGCTGATAGTTCTAGCACTAGAATCTATGGTGGATTAGGACTAGGATTAGCGATCGTCCGTCATTTAGTAGAATTACATGGCGGTACTGTCCATGCAGATAGCCCAGGCAAAGAACAAGGCGCGACGTTTACCGTCAAACTACCACTTCTGAAGAATGCCCACCTCGGCTCTTTTGCCCCTCTGCCCCCACCCTCCTCTATTTAGTCAGCGACATCAGTATGCCCCACAAAGATGTGAGAACAAGAAGGAATTCCAGCCGCAACGTTGACAGATGATGCCACTACGAAAGACCGATTATTGTAGAGACGGCGATTCATCGCGTCTGTTGCCTTAACCGAACAGTATTAGGACGGACTTAGAAATGGGGCATTAGGGAATATGAATTAAATTCTCCCCTATGTCTCAATACGCTTGGGTTAAGCATTTTTTCTCTTCTCTCTGTTTCCTCTGCGCCTCTGCGGTAGCCTTCGGCAAGCCGCTTTGCGTCTACGTTAAAAAAGTTGACTTTGACAAAGAGTTTTAGCCTTAACTGAACCGGATTGCCCTATGTCTCACGAGCTTTTTTTCTAATCTCAAAATATTTTATATGTAGCAGTCCTAAATCATTTGTGAAAATTATATATCTCTTTCTTCCCTTTGCGTCCTTCTCTAGAAGACACTACACATTAACATAGTGTCTCCTAGAGAAAGCGGTTCGTTGCCTTATCTATATTTTTCATGAATCAAATAGGACTGCGATAATACCCGAATAATTAGTATGACTCCCATAGTAATTAGCCACTTACTGACTACGCGTTTGGATTTAAGTAGTTCTTCTACTTACCGAGATTCAGGAGGTTGTTGTAGGCGTAATAGCGTATTGTAAACCTGACTTTTTAAGATAGTATTATTTTGTAGTTCTATAGTAATTTTGTTGAACTGTTCAAATTTCAAACCATTACTTTCGACAATTTTTTGAGCGTGGTTACAGTAATTCACTGCAATATCTTGAGCCTTCTTTGGAAGACCATTTATACTATTGGAATCGTTGCAGACAATATTGGGAATTTCTCCATTGCCAATAAGTTTTTTAATTTCTTCAAAGGCATTTTGACGGGCTGGCTCCATTGCTAGCACGGCTTGAGCGTAACTGTTAATTTCAGTATTGTTAACTATTGGTGATGGAGTTTGAGCATCAGCTTTAGAACTCAATGAAAAAGTGTTGAAAATCACACCCACAGTAGCGATCGCGCCGAAACATAACGATCGCGAAAGGGTTCGCTTTCGGCCAGTTCGAGAAGATAAATCAGGAATTTTTTTCATATACTGTGTGACACAAAACTACATCAGGGATATTATAAGAACTTTGAATTATTTTCGGAGTTGGAAGTTCCAGGAACTGCTAAATACATAAAGCTTTTATATTTGACTGTCAATTTCCTCGGCATACTTGACAAAGTTCGATTACTTTAGTCTGGAGAGTTGACATTTCTGATGCTCCTTGCTTGAGGCTAACCTCTAATTCCAGCAGTAGGGGTAAGCAAGAGATTAACTGTTGCACAGAAAGCAGCTTGATTTCTTGCTGTAAGAAGTAAATCCGTTTGGGATTACCGATATCAGCGGCAATAGCTGTCGCTTGTTGATTTCGTTCCCCACTTTCTATCATAATCTTTACCCACAGCCAGGTGCGAAAT
>NZ_JADEXF010000348.1 GCF_015207245.1 Nostoc cf. edaphicum LEGE 07299 | reverse complement strand
TCTTGGCCCCAAACCAAAAGAAATATCTGTGGGGCGATCGCCACTTTTCTGGCACAATTCTAATAATCTACCTACCCCTGGCCGCCGCCGTGCTGCTGCTGGCTGTTTAAAATCTTCTTGCAGTCGTTGAATTCCCATCTGTGCCAAATAGCGGCAATCTCCACTTAACTGCACTAAGTCGGCAATTAATCCAACTGCAACTAAATCTAATAAATCTTCTAAGGGATATTTAGCAACATTTGGCAGACTTTGATATAGTGCTTCCACCAACTTATAAGCTACCGCCACCCCAGAAAGATTAAATAACTGATGTTCCTTTGGAAAATAGCGGGGATTGATAATTGCTGCAACAGGTGGGCGTTCGGCTGGTAAAGTGTGATGGTCTGTAACTATTACATCTATACCTAGCTGTTTAGCATAGATAATTTCCTCAACATTTGTGCTACCTGTATCGCAAGTAACAATTAATTTGCAACCTTGTTTTGCTAAGTTATCAATCCCTTGATTATTAAGTCCGTGAGATTCTTTCAGGCGATTGGGAATATAGTAAACTAACTGAGTATTTTGAGCGAAAAACTGCCCCAATCCATCCCAAAGTACCGATGTGGCGGTAATACCATCGGCATCGAAGTCTCCCCAAATGGCGATTTTCTCTTTAGTATTATATGCTTGCTGCAACCGTGCGATCGCCAGATGCATTTCTTGCCCAAACTCAAAGGGACTTGTCGGTTGATAAGCTTTATAGTTGATAAAAGCTGTTAATTGTTGACGATCTTTAATACCGCGTTGCCACAACAACTGCGCTGCATACAGTCCATTTGATGCAGGTGTATACTGTTTCACTGCTTGGATAAACCACTCTGGTGGTTGTTCAGTTGCTGTTATAGTCCACTGCTGTTGTTCTGGCATACAAACAAAGTTAGGATTTAGAAGTTAAAACTCTTAAAATACAAGGATAATTTGTAAATCTGTGGAGTTGACCTTTAGAAAAGTGAAGAAAGGTTCCAGAAATTGCTCAGATAATCTGGTCATCAAACTTAAATTCTAATTCTACCTCTTGAATAGATAAAGCTTCATCTTCGTGACTATGAATGTGGTAGGGTGTAAAGTTTTGTAGCTGAACAGCGATTCCCCACTCGCTACTCTCCGTGATTGTTTACAGGACTTACACAAAATCATGAAAAAACGAACCGCATACTCCTACGGAGAAGCAAGCTACGCGCAGCGTCTCGTCAGAGAAGGACACAAAGGAATGAGAGTTTCAGAGAGTTATTGCGTAAGTCCTAGTTTAGTTAATTTTAACTACTCAACTTAGCAGCACCAAAAGTAGCATTGAACTTGCGACACCAGATAGCAGCAGATTTGTAATCGGCTAAATTGATATTGTTAGGAATAGAATATGTTTGAGCGCCGCTATATTTTTTTAAGGGAGCAAGAATGATATAATCTCCCTTTTTTAAAGAATAAGCTGGTGGCTTACTTGAACCGATTATATTATCTGAACGATGCAAAATTACGACTAAATCCGGGCCTGATTCTGAGGTTTTAAACGATTCTCCAAGCTCTAGAAATGATTTACTGTCTTTGGTAGTAATACTGACTTTTCCTTGAGTTGTATGTTCTCCAGAAACAAAAGTGCCTGACTTCTGAGATTGTACCGAAGGGGTTAAAGACCTTGCCTGAGTTGAAGATTTTGGAACAGATGTATTCACTGCGATCGCAACTTCTTTCGACTCGTTATTTGATACTTCTCGAACACAGCTAATCATAACGAGAGAAGACAAAATTAGTATTAATAAATTTCTGATTTTCATAATTAAGAATATAGATATTGAATTGAGCTTTGAACTAATTATTGCTTGCATAATTAGTCTAATAATGATAGATATCTAAGGATTAATCTCGAAAAAGCTGATATTTTGTTTAGAAAGTTTTTATGGATTTCTCAGCAAAATCTAAACTTTCAGCCTGTAAGTACTTAAGTATAAATAAATACTATTTTATCATCGTAAATGTAACCGACTGAAATCAACCAAGCATAATCTTCTAAAATTATTTAACTTTGCTTAGAATGATACCGCTTATTTTTACTTATTTAATTCTTGTATAAATTTAAATTTATTCAAGTAAAATTTCATAATTTTGTTGTATACAAATAGCAGATGTCTCTAGTAGAATCTTTCTATCAACTCACATCTTGCATCTAAACGATTAAAATCGCGGCTACCCAAACCAAGCTTGCGGAAATAGGCTTCAAAACCCATGCAATAGGCATCCATGAGCAAAACCAGTGATGACGAAATGTTGTTGCACAAGCAAACTTGGCATCGTGAGCGGCAAATAATCGCACGTTTATCTTCTTTAAACTATCGAACCGGCGAACTGAGTAGCTATTTGCACAACATTGCTTGCGGAGTCAGCGAACTCATTGGGGTTGATTGGACAGTTGTTACCTTTTGCCAAGAGGGGTTTGAAACTGTTCTAGCCAGTAGCCTTGAAATGGGTGAAGGCGAACATGTTTATTCACTACATGGTTTACTAACTGGTACTGTTATCAAAATGGGTCAATCATTAGCAGTAAAAGATGCTCAAAAACACCCAGAGTATGGACAGGCTCCAGAAGGTTATTGTGCATATTTAGGGATACCATTGCGGACTGCTGAAAGTGAAGTCATTGGTACTATCTGTTCTTTTAATCATCTACCACGTGATTTTACAAAAAAAGACATCCAAATTGTGGAATTGTTTGCTGAACGAGCTGCAACAGCAATTGATAACTATCATCTCTATCAACAACAGTGCAAATTTAATCATATTCTAGAAGCAGAGGTAGAAAAACGTACCGCAGAGTTACAAGCAGTTCAAGCCAAGCTTTTAGAACAAGAAAGATTGGTAGCGATTGGTGAATTTGCCGCTATGATTGTGCATGAAATTCGTAATCCTTTGACAACAACGATCATGGGATTGAAATATTTCCGAAAAACCATTTTAACTGAATCTGCTCAAGAGCGATTAGCGTTGGCACTGAGCGAAGCTAGTCGTTTAGAACGTCTATTAAGTGAAATTTTGCTCTATGCCAAGCCTCAAGTGTTGCAACTTTATGAATTGGACGTTAATGAATTTATTCATGAGTTGCTTGTATGCATTAGTGAAATGCCAGAAGCTCTAGGACGACAAATTGAATTTATTTCGGTATTGCCTACAGTAAAAATATTGGGAGATAAGGACAAACTTAAACAAGTATTTATCAATATTGTCCGCAATGCTTGCGAAGCAGTTGCAGCAGAAGATTTCATTAAATTGAAAGTAGATTGTTCCGATAGAGAAAAAGTTTGCATTAATGTCCACAATAGCGGCGAGCCAATTCCATCGGAAGTTATCACCAAACTTTTTCAACCATTCTTTTCTACAAAACCTTGTGGCACTGGGCTAGGACTTGCTATTACCAAACGCATCGTCAACGCTCATAATGGGGAACTGTTAATCTCTTCTAATATCTTAACTGGAACTACTGTGAGTGTTCAATTACCTGTAGTTATTAAATGAAATTTTGATTGATATAAATGTCAGGTTTTGGCAATTGTTGCGTTTTTAATATCACCAATTAATTCATCAATTCTTGATTGAGTAGTGTTCCAAGAACACATAAAACGTACTCCTCCCACACCAATAAATGTATAAAACTGCCAGTTCTTGGCTTTTAAGCTGTGAATGACTTCTTCAGGTAATTTCACAAATACGGCATTGGCTTCTCTAGGAAACATCAAGTCAATACCTTCTATGTTTAATAGTTGATTTTCTAAGTATTCAGCACATTGATTAGCGTGTCTGGCATTTTTTAGCCAAGCACCAGTTTCTAATAAACCTAACCAAGGAGCCGAGATAAATCGCATTTTTGAAGCTAGCTGGCCTGCTTGCTTGCATCGATAATCAAAATCTTCTGCTAGCGCTTTATTGAAGAAAAGAATGGCTTCACCTAATGCCATTCCATTCTTGGTACCACAAAAACACAATACATCCACTCCAGTTTTCCAAGTAATTTCAGCAGGACTTTTATTCATAGCGGCAACTGCATTTGCAAAACGAGCGCCATCCATGTGAAGTTTTAAGTTATATTTGTTTGCAACTGCTTTAATACTTAAAAGTTCTTCAATAGAATATAAAGTTCCTAATTCAGTTGATTGCGTAATGCTAATAACTTTAGGTTTTGGATAATGTATGTCAGTACGTTTGGTAACAATTGACTCTATAGACTCTGATGTTAATTTGCCATTCTTACCGTGAGCAAGTAGCAATTTAGAGCCATTAGATGCAAATTCCGGTGCGCCACATTCATCTGTTTCTATGTGAGATGTCTCATGACAAATGACGCTATGATATGACTGGCAAAGAGCAGCTAAAGATAAAGAATTTGCGGCTGTGCCGTTAAAGGTAAAAAATACTTCACAATCAATTTCAAAGAGTTCCCGAAAATAATCTGTTGCTTTTTGAGTCCATTCATCATTTCCATAAGCTGGAACACTACCTTGATTTGCCCTAATCATATATTCTAGTGCTTCAGGACAAATCCCAGAGGAATTATCACTTGCAAACTGTTCTAATTGGCTACTCATAATTTTTATTTTTGTTTTTAACAGTAATTGTTACAATTTTAGTAAATAATTTTTTACTTTGCCAAATCCCTTGGCAAGTAATGCTATTAATCTTTTCAATTACTTAAGAATTCTGCTAAGTACAATAACTTTGGATAGCAGCAACCTATTTTTTTATAACTATAGTTCATATCATAATTAATAAAAACGAGGCTTGTGACTTTTATAAAAAATAGCGACTCTGAACCTTTTGGTTTTCACAACTTAAATTTGATTTTTCTATTTTGTATTAACCTGAATCGTTATAAAGTTAAGTAGGATATTAATAATATATAAAATATATAAATGACTTTGCTGATGTCACAGAAAACTGAAATCTTATTTTCACATCACTGAGATGTTTAATTACTACGGTGTCTTCCTCAGCCTTGGGTTGAGGGTATTTTGAGACGATAAACATCGCCAGTAACTAAATATTATGCTAAAAAAATAAAGTTTGCTAATCAGAATGCTAATTATGTACTTATAATACACTATACAATGTCTGTCTCTTATACACGTCTGACTCTGCCGACG
>NZ_JADEXF010000347.1 GCF_015207245.1 Nostoc cf. edaphicum LEGE 07299 | reverse complement strand
TGTGTATAAGAGACAGTATTTATTTAGTTGAATTGAACCAGGAAAAACACGTCTCTAATTCGAATCAAGAAAGAGATTTTATCTTGAATCTTTTACCAGATGATTGTTTAATTTACTATGAATTAGCTAGGTAATTCTTCTATGTTTGACAGTTTGGGCTTGTTCTCTTGAAGCTGCTCGTAATTATATTGAGTTATTAGACTACATCTTTCGCTACATGGTTGCCGCCATTCGGTTAGACATAAATATCTGAAATCCTACTTGATGGCAAAGTTAGACGGGTCTTGATCTCGTCGATGCTTAGTGGGAATGGGGGCTGGCTGCCCATCACCTGCAAGGGCTGCGGTTTTCTCCAGGGATTCCCTCAATCGCTTGGCTGCGTAAATAGACATATCTCGTGGTACATTAATGCGATCGCGCAAATATCGGAGAGCGACATCAGATCCCGATGGAGGTACACAGTTTTCCCCTGTCATCATGTGTGTTAAAGCACAACGTAGCGCTCGATCAAACAATTTATCATCTAAGGGGTTGACTCGGATAATATTCATGCGGTGATCGATTGTTCGTTTAAGAGCTTCCATAGGGGAGTTTTCCGGTTCTGGATAAGTAACGTCTGGTAGCCCGAACCAGGGGCCGTTATCCACCCGCGCTTTATTGAGAAGCATCTGAGTTTCGCCGTTTTCCCAACAGCCCCCCATCTGGGGCGGCAAATCATGTGCGTGGGTGTGAAAGTCGCTCTGGGTACCGCAGTAGGTCGGTCGGCTTTCCATTGCCGCAAACCATGCGCTCAAACGAGGGTTTTCCTCCCGCAGTGAGTAGCCTTTGTAGTAGTAAAGGCTCGCATTCATCCGTTCGAGATATGGCGTAAAAATGACATCGACGATGCCGAAACTATCTAGAAAATAAGGGCTTGGGGTGCTACCCAGAGCCGACTCTACCCTAGCCACCACTCCGATAAATTGTTCTCGGTTGCGTTGTTCTTGTTGAAAGGAATCGGTTCTAGAGCATAGCCAAGCGCACCAAGCTCTAAATAAAAGTCGTTCTAATTGACGTAGAGGAAGCACCGTGCGATCTTCCATCCCTTGATTCAATGGAGCAAATACCTTTTCCAAAGCGATCAAAATGTCATCGCTTTCCTTAATAATCCGTCCATCTAGCTCGATCGCGGGGAGCATTCCTGATGGTACCTTACGTTTGTACCAACTTTCTTTCTCCCCATAGCAGAACATTGTCACTTTTTCGATGCGGTAGGGGATCTGTTTTTCCTCTAGCCATAACCAAACTTTTTGACAGTAAGGACACCAAGCGTGGTTATCGCGGTACAGCGTTACCCGCACATCAGATTCCGGCTTACCAAACAAGCGCAACCTGGCTCTAGCATTGGTGAGACCATTAACGGTATCTATTTGATAATCCGTGAGGGTTTCTAGTTCTTCCCAGCTTAAGGGTGCGGTAGTCATAGAGGGAGTTGCGTAGGGCAATACTTAGGACAATTCTATACTCTACAATATTTTCAATTACACTAAGGCTTAATTTAACCGATAGGTTCGCCCATCAATTCTTTCCATTTCTCTTTTAAGAAAAAGTTGAAGTGACAATACCACACTCAAAGGTTCTGGCAATTTGGCATAACTTGTCTTTGAATTGCCGTTTAAATGAGATATCAACAGAACAGACACAAATCGCCAGTTGTTGACCTAACGCTGTAGAAGAACTCAGCAGCCCCCCACAGCGCTCGGTCATCGCTTCTCTACAACTGGCTAGTAATGTACTAGAAAATACATAGTAAATGTGCAATGGCAATGCCTGCGGCCGTAAACTACGCTCTTTTCTTACTTAAATTTGGCTGAATTTTTGAGGATAAAGTTCATCAGACACTTTTTTTAGTTCTGGTTCAACTACTGTCAAATGTTGCTCCAAAATTGCCAAATTCCGAATGTTGGACTTGTAGAAAGCATCAAACAAATCACCCACTAAAGGCACAGTACCAACGACTGTTTCCAAACCTACATTAAAAATCATTTTGGCTAAGTCTTGACGCGGGATGCCAAACCGAGTAGCTAAAAATATAATGTAAGCTGAAAACGCTGTACTGATTAAATCACCAGCACCTGGAACTAGACCAATGATTGGGTCTATGCCAATGCGAAAACCTGTCAAAGGGATACGTATTGATGTATCCATCAGACGGCTGAGTTTGCGGATGCGATTTAGAGTAGCAAGGCGTTTGGCAGCGTCCATAATTGACCATATTTACACTACTTTTAAATTGCACCATTTTTTGTTCTTTGTCTTGTACCGTTAGAAATAACAAGTAAGAATAAAAATGCTGAATAGTGCCTAAAAAAGCAGATACATGGATGATATAGATTGTTGCGATGCCTGCGGTGGTAAACTACGCTCTATTATTGCTTATGATCAATTTGCGATCGCAGTTCGTATCAAACATCTACAATTAGCCTTGCTTTTCTCAAAAAGAATTGGAGTATAGTCTCTTCTTTAGAAATAATATCGGCTCTGCCTTCCATTCCCATTTGAATGGAACATTGTCTGGTTTTTCGACCTAAAGACAGACCTTCAGGTTCAATTGTCACCTCATAAAAGGCAGTAGTACCTTTGGGAGCAGTTGCGATTGTAGGAGCGCCTGTAGCAGCACCATTATTCGCTGGTGGGAAAAATGCATCTGGAGAAATTGATTTAACTTTACCTTTGAGAGTACCGTAATCTGGATAAGGACAAGCAGAAACTCGCATTTGCACGTTTTGTCCTGGTTTCAGCTTGTTTTTATCTTCAGTTCCTACCACTGCTTTAATTACCAAGGGGGCAGAAGTAGGAACAATTTGGGCAATTTCTTCTCCAGGGCGCAATGTTTGACCGGGGTTACGTAGGTTTAGCTTGGAAATCACACCGTCTGCTGTGGCAGAAATGATCGTTTCCTTAAGTTCAACATTTACTTGTTTAAGTTCGCGGCCATCATGCTCGAACTTTGTCTGCATTTCAATCCGTTGTTGAATCAGGGCGTTGCGTTCTTTGTTTAATGTGGCAATATTAGCTTGCCCCGTAGCTTTTTCTTGAGCAATGCGTTGAGAAGCGATCGCAATTTGTGCTTGAGTGGGATTGAGGGCAGCTTGTAAGCTTTGCAACTTGGCTTTAGCAGCAGAGAGTGCTTGTTCTTGCTGGCGAACAGCTAATTGTGCTTCTTCAAATTGGTCTTGTGACAAAGCTCCAGCTTTGGCTACATTCTCATATCGGTTTCGTTTGGACTCGGCTGCTCCTAAAGAGGCAGTTGCTGCTTTGACGTTTGCAGAGGCTTCTTGGACATCACTAACAGTGGTAATTTGCTTGTCTTGATAGTCTCGTTTGCGACCGCTCAATTCAGCTTCAGCTGCCGCAACCGCACGCTTGGAGCTGTCAGTTTGGGCTACAATTTGGTTATTAAGAGCATCAATCTGAGCATTAATTTGAACCAGTTGTAATTTTATTTGCCCAATGCTACTTTCTAGTTGGCTCTTTTTGGTTTGTAGGCGGGAGTCGTCAATAGTAGCGATCGCATCTCCTGTTTTAACTACCTGATTCTCTTTCACAAAAATCCGCACAACTGGGCCTTCCGTAGCAGCCTGAACCAGCCGCAATTCACCAGCCGGACGCAAATTTGCCTGTGCTTGAACGGTGACTTTGTATTTAGTTACAGAGGCGACGGCAATTGCTATTGTTACAGTAACCAATGCAACTATACCGCCAACAGTAATCCAATTACCAAGTGGTGGAAGAAAATCGTGTTCTTCAGCTTGAGGAACGAAGACAGGATTCGATTGACTAACCATAATAATAAATTGAGTGAGAGATGATTTTTGAGGGGATGATTGAGGAGTAATCCAAAATCTCGAAGAAAGAAGATGGCATTAACTAATGGCGGCGTATTTGCCATTAGCATGACTGGAAGATTTCACCAGTAAACTTGAAGTTGATGACCGAACATCGTCTAGGAAGCCCAAGTGTTCGCCAGCAATTTGGCGCAATTCTTCTGGAGAACCTTGAATTTGCAAACGTCCTTTCTCTAGTAATACAATCCAATCGGCTCGCTCAATGACTCTGGGACGGTGACTAATTAAAATTGTGGTTTTGCCTTGGCGATAGGTAAGCAGTTGATCTAGTACTTCAGCTTCACTCACCGGATCGAGAGCGCCAGTGGATTCATCCAAAATCAGTATCGGTGGGTTAGTAATTATTGCTCTAGCGATCGCTAATCTCTGCCGTTGTCCACCAGAAAGATTCGCTCCAAATTCTCCTAAGACAGTATGATATTTGTCAGGTAATTCGCTAATAAATTCATCAGCTCCTGCTATTTCGCAAGCTGTGACAATTTCTTCAAAAGTCACTTCAGGATAGCTGAAGTGGAAATTATCAAAGATTGAGCGACTCCAGAAGTGTGGGTCTTGTGGTACTAAGACTACCTGCTGTCGCAGACATTCTAAAGATAAGTCTTGTCTGTTATAGAGACCATAACGAATATTACCTGACTGGAGAGAATATAAACCAGCCATCAGTTTGGCTAGGGTACTTTTACCACAACCAGATTTACCAATTAAAGCAATAACTTTACCACCAGGGATAGTCAACGAAAAATCTTGCAACAGGTCAACTCTACCAGCATGGTGAAAGTTAACTTTAGTGCAGATAATATTTGCATCAGTGGATATTTTTGCCCAAGGCCTTTTCTGTTCATTTGAGTCTTCTGGTGTAGCGTCAATCACTTCTGCCATCCGTTGGATGACAATTTGGGCAGTAATAAACTCATCAGCTAACCCGATTACTGAAGTCAGGAAACCGAGAAAGTTACCACTCATGCCGTTAAACGCTAGCAGTTGACCGATAGATAATGTTTGATTAATTACTAAATAGCTGCCTAACCAGAGTAAACCTATATTAGTTATAGTTGAAAGAACATTAGTAAATGTACTGCTGTAGAGTTCCAGTTTCATCGTACTCCAGCCCAAGTTAGCAAGGCGACCATAGTTGGTTTGATACTCTTGCCAAGCTTGCGGAGTTGCTTGTGTTGTTTTGAGTACTTGAACGCCACGAAAGGTTTCCACTAAAAAGCCTTGGTTTTCAG
The DNA here is from genome assembly GCF_015207245.1 of Nostoc cf. edaphicum LEGE 07299. Taxonomy (GTDB): domain Bacteria; phylum Cyanobacteriota; class Cyanobacteriia; order Cyanobacteriales; family Nostocaceae; genus Nostoc; species Nostoc edaphicum_B. Next base: position 56 of record NZ_JADEXF010000347.1, on the reverse strand, counting down.
TGCCTAAAACGATAAGTTTACGGGTTTTCTGACGTAAGGCGGGTAGGAAAAGCAGG
>NZ_JADEXF010000346.1 GCF_015207245.1 Nostoc cf. edaphicum LEGE 07299 | reverse complement strand
GGGTATTAGAAATGGTTCAAAAGCCCAAAATTAGTATAGTTAATATGTATGATACGTAAGTCCTATATTTGTTTAATTGGAAGTCCCTTATTTCTCAACAAATTCTTTCACCACTGCCATAGCATCAGGAGGAATCTCATTAATTAGACGGAAGGGAAATGCGGCAGTTGAAGCAAACTGAGCATAATCTTGTGTCAGGAAGATAGCATAGTTTTTAGCTTCTGGAGTCATCTGTGCAGCAAAGGCCAAGGCTATAGCTTTAACGTACTTGCGAACATCTGCTGCTTGTTCGCCGACAACTTCACCGCCACTAATCGGTGTATTTGGTTGCCCGACCTGATCTAATGTGGTGCTGGGGTCTTTTACACTGAGATGAGTACCCCCAATTATACCAACTAGCGATTTTGGGGATGGGATTTTGTCAAATCCCACAATCTGTTCAGTTAGAGCTGGGGTGGTTTTATCGGCGGAACCTGCTAAAACTATGGTCGGAATTTGTATCTTAGTTAACCCAGTTTCGCCAAAAATTAGAGAAGTTGTCGGATTGAGAGCGATCGCTTGTTTGATTCTGGGATCTCGTAGTTGATAGCTATTTTCTGGTAGTTCTTGAGCGATGCACTGCATATTTTCTCCCAAACTCAAGATAGTCAGGTTCTTTTTACAGCGTTGTTTAAGACGTTCTAGTTGCAACTCGGCCCCAGCAAGTGCTAAAGCTGTACCACCACCAAAAGAATAGCCAACAACCATCGCGTTTGTAGTTGCAAGTTTCCCTTGTAGGGGATGATTAGCTGTTTGGTTGAGCTTTGCTAATTCGTCAAGGACAAAACTAATATCTTGAGGACGATACAAAAACTCTTGAGGCTTCATGACTCTGGTTTTGCCTTGTAATGCTAAGTTAGCATTTGCCTGATTACTACCGGGATGTTCTAAAGCTGCTACTACATAACCGTGGGATGCTAAATGTTCTGCTAGGTAACGCAAGTCCGTGCGAACCGATCCGAAGCCGTGAGAAAAGACAATTACGGGTTTGTCGGGAGTTGCAGCAGTTGACCAGTAAATATCAACTGGGATTTTGCGATCGCGCTTTTGATCGTTGAGACTTAAGTTGAGTACTTTTACTTGGGCGTTTCCTGGTTGGCTAGGATCGAAAGGGAAAGCAATCTGCGGTGTTCTCGGATGTGCTGTTATCGGGTCGAGTTGGGGAGCGATCGCTAACATGAATTGCTGGGTACGCCAAAAAGCAGTATTTAAATTCCCTGCAACAATCCAAGCCTTTGGCAAATCAATTTCTAAGCGTTTACTGGGATAAGCAGCAATAAAACTCAGTATAGAAAGACCTTGCGGTGCAGTAGAACCTAATACCAATCCTGCTCTGAGTGCTTGTACCCCAGCTTTGTCTTTTCGGGCTAAGGCTGTAGCAAAGTCATTAAGAATAGTTGTACCAATCTGGGTATTAATTAACCTATCAATTGTTACAACATTCATAGGTATATTCATGCCCAGCGCTCCCAAGAAAAAGCGGCGTTGTTCTTCAGATAAAGACTGTAAACTTCCAGGCAATTTTCCTGTTTTTACAGCTTTTTGCAACTCAGTAAGGGTAATGGATTCTGTAAATAAACCTAAACGCACAACAACCGTGTCAGCAGCAATGGCCGAAGTATTTGCCCCGAACTGTGTAAGTGCAATCGCGCTAAATAAACCCGCAACTGTCTTAAGACTTCTCCAAATTTTTCCCATAAACTTTTATACCAACTGTTACTTACGGGAATATAACGGATATTTGTGTATTTGACTACCCTAATAATTGATTAGAAATAAAAGTAAATTTTTTCTTAACTTGATGGCGATGTCTACGATGGTCACTGACTTGTACCGAGCGGAGCCAAGGTAGCGTAGTCGTTGGCGTGGTAACAGAGTGTAGTCGAAGTGCAGCGTCTCGTAAAGAAGTGCAGGCTACGCCTATGCTCTAATCTCCTCAAAGCATCTGCTAATGCAAACAGAGCCATATTACAAGCATAACAAAAGTAACGAATTGTAGAATTCATCACAGCTAAAAATTTGAGCATAAATCAGTGTTAACAGCCACAAAAGCTCAATTGTTTCTTAGCTAGGTTTAATACTGTAACGGAGCTACTAGAACAGGGAAAGCAATCGCATCTACAATCTGCAATTTTTTTTGACAGGAAAATTTAACCGACTGCTTAATGTTTTGTCTTTACTCTTTAAAACGTTTTGCAGAGGTGTTGCAGGTGAATAGTCTGATTGCTGTAGCTGCACGATCGTTACTCATCAAATTCCCCCAGCCGCATCAACAATTTTTCTTGGCTTTATGCGTCGCAGACTACCCTATATTTTAATTTTTCTGCTCTCTCTGAGTATTATTGCACTGTGGTGGCCTGTGAATGATTCTGATTGCAATTTTGAGGCTTTTATCGCATCAAAAACTACAAAATTCCAAGTACACGCTACTAAGGTTATTGTTCAGCCGTGGCGTGGTCGTCACCATGTATATGGCATCTTTATGATTCCTGATGAATACAAACAAGCTCCATTTTTTGTGTTAACAGTCCAAGGTGCTGGTAGTTACTGTTCAAAACAATTTGGTTATAAACAAAACTTTGATGATATCTTTGCTGAACCAGGAACTTATCTGGTAAAGAAGGCTATTAGAACTCGAAAAACTCTACGGCTTATTCTCCAAGGTTTGTATTCTCAGGTAAATGATAAAAATAATTGGACGTTGACTTTCCCTGAACCAAAAGCTAATCAAGATAATTCATAATTCATCAGTTAGCTTGGTGATTGAGTTTCCAAAACCTGATCTTTCTCTAACAAGGCACTAGTCGCATTAACTACAATTTGTGCTGCTCCGGTGAAGAACGATCGCTCGATAGTCGCTGGCACATCGCTAGGTTTATGATAGTGCGGAGTACGTAAATTTGCGGTATCTGTCACCAGCACAGCACCCACACCCTGATACCAAAACGGTGCATGATCGCTGCGTAGGGTATCTGGTGTCAGTAAACCTTTAAAAGGAATTGGTAGTGTTAGAACTACTGGCAAATTTGATTCCTGTTTATTCAGGGCGGTTGAGGGGATGTTCTGTGAGCTTTGAAAGGCATTAAGCAAAGACAAGTGTTCTGTATCGCCGACTACTGCCAAAAAGTCGCCCTTGTCGCTAGGTGGCGTAACAGGCAATCCGGTAGGGTATTTCTGACATCCAGAAGTGTAACAAGCGTAACCTACCATATCCATAACGATCGCTCCGCCTAAATTTTGCAAGCGTGCTGTCTTACTCACAAAAGCCTGACTACCCAAAAGTCCTGCTTCCTCTTGGTCAAAAAAAGCTAGCTGTAAGGTTCGTGGCGTAGGACGAGAACCAAGCAACCGAGCTACTTCCAGCACTACAGCTACACCACTGGCATTATCATCGGCACCAGGGGAAGAGGCAACAGTATCGTAATGCGCTGCTACAAGAATTGCTTTCGCGGCTTTATTCGTTCCTGGACGTTCGGCAAAAATATTCACACCGTCAGAGAACTTTTCTAATTTAGGTTTCCAGCCGAATTTTTTCAGTTCAGTTGTAATATAAGTGCGAGTAAGCGATCGCTCTTTTGTGGTGTAACGCTGAAAATTCAACTTTTGGATATGGTTTAGTAGCTTCTCAGTAGACACTTGCGGGGCAATATAAACTTCCCTAGACTCTGGCTGTGCTTCGGGTGTTTCCACTGGAATCCGCTCAACAATTGTCGGTGAGGGACGCTGTTCAAAAAACGTGCTACCTCTGCTACCCAACACGGCAACTGTCATCAGCACCAACAGCATCAGCCAAATCCATTTTCTCATCTGATTTATCCTTGGCTTCCTGACTTAGGGTAGCGCAAATCTCCAAGCATCACTTTCCAGGATTGCTTCGGTTAAGGTTTTTGATGAAAATTCTAGATCGCAAAGACGCGATAAATCTGATTCTTGTAGAGACGGCGATTCATCGCGTCTCTTGCTTGCGTCAACCTAACATTTGTCTTTTAACAAGAGCATGGCCAGATTGCACATCAAACCAGTGAATATCTTCAGGGGGCAATGCTAATGTAATATCCTCATTGCTCCAATTTTGGTCTGTTGGCAACAAAGCACGTACCGTAATCGCTCCGGTTTGTGAACCCTCAACCCTGACACTAACCAAATAGTGCATACCCAAATTTTCCACTAAAAACACTCGCCCTTGAATAGTCTGGGTATCACCTGGTTGAGCAATGCGGACATTTTCTGGGCGGATTCCCAGAACAATCTGCGGTGGTACAGTTGGTATATCTGGGAGAAGTATTTGGAAATTACCCAGAAGCGCGTATTGTCCCTTACAAGGTAAAGTCAGCAAATTCATTTGCGGACTACCAACAAATCCAGCCACAAATAGATTAGCTGGATGGTTATAAATGCGGTCAGGCGGGTCGAGTTGCTGGACATAGCCATCGTTGAGCAAGGCAACTTTCGTAGAGAGCGTCATTGCTTCTGTTTGGTCGTGGGTAACGTAGACAACTGGCACTTTTTGAGCGGCAAAAATTTGCTTGATATCGGCTCGGACTCGTTCCCGCAATAGTGCATCCAGGTTACTTAAAGGTTCATCCAGTAGGTAGACATCGGCATTACGCACCAAAGCACGACCGACAGCAACCCGTTGCCGTTGACCTCCAGACATTTGGCCAGGTTTGCGGTTCATTAACTCTGCTAATCCTAAAACTTCTGCCACTTCTGCCACTCGCTGTTTAATTTCTGTCGGTGGTACTTTTTTCAACTTGAGTCCAGAAGCGAGGTTTTCGTACACCGTCATGTGGGGATAGAGTGCATAGCTTTGAAATACCATTGCAATATTGCGATCGGCTGCTCGTTTATAAGTGACATCTACATCCCCAATCTCGATTTGACCGCGAGTCGGTTCTTCAAGACCCGCAATCATGCGTAGAACGGTGGATTTACCACAGCCAGAAGGGCCAAGTAAAGTGAGAAACTCATGGTTATCTACAGTTAAACTAACGTCTTTGACAGGAACGACTTTAGGACTGTAGGTTTTATTCAAGTTTTTAAGTTCGAGTTTAGCCATTTTTCATTTGTCATTTGTCATTGGTCATTGGTCATTTGTCATTAGTCATTGGTCATTTGTCAGAAATATATTATTCTCCCC
>NZ_JADEXF010000345.1 GCF_015207245.1 Nostoc cf. edaphicum LEGE 07299 | reverse complement strand
CATTAGGATAATCACTGTCTTTTCCTGCACCCTCACGGACATTTGTGCAATTACCTTAACCTCTCACGGATGGATTAGGGTTAACTTAATCGTTAACGTTAATTTTCTTAGCCAATGTCTGAAATTTGCGTTGTTCACCAGCTTGTTTACGCTGTTGATAACGTTTTCTAGCTTGCTTTAGTACCTCTTGCAATAATTCCTCATTTTCTGAGCAGACGAGAAATGCAGCTTCTAGGAAAGTATCTCTAGTAATTTTATTTACATTGCAAAGGCTATCTAGGTTAGTATCAATGTCCTGTTCTAACCTGATTGTTCGCCTGATAATCTGCGGTAACTCTAAGTGCTGTTCTTGATTAGAAGTGCTTACCTTATCGTTTATAACTTCCTCACTATCTAAATCCGGTTTTGGTTTCTCAGATAAATGACTAAATTCAGTAATTTGGTCATTTAGTAAATTCTCATGTTGTACTTTTACAAGTGTTGTATCCCGTGCTGGAACACTTGGACGTGTCTTTTTCTTAAGGCGCTCAAAAACATCAGACATTTTTTTGTAACCTCTCGATAATTTGTTGGAAGGGAGTTTCGAGTTGTTCAAAGCCTAGAGAGGACAAACTTACACCTTTATCTATGGCCTTTTTAAATTGTTCAGATTCTAAAATTGAAGGTAAAACGACTATTTCTTCGGCAATTGTTCGCATTGCACTGATACTCGCCTTACTTTGTGCGACTTGGTTATTACCTACCCATTTATCTCTGAATGGCAAGATGCCAAGCACTATCCCTGAAAAAGCATCAATTTCTTGAAGTTCCTCAACTAAACTCAGAGTTCGGATGAGAGAATTTACACCTTTGGATGATGCTTCTACAGGAATGATGATATGGTCAGCTGCCCCCAACGATGTAAGGCAGATTTGCGATCGCTGAGGTGGCGCATCAACAATGCAGTATTGAAATAAATCTGATACCTCTTTTAAGCGTTTGCTCAAAACAATAGCTCCCATACCGCTCCCAGACAAAAATTCTTGAGCATTATCTAATCCATCATCAGCAGGAATTAACCATAGGTTTTCTCCGATTTCGTAAATACCGTCTTCAGTATTGATCTGTTTTTTGAGAACTTCTAGAAGTGTGGGTTGATTCTGCTGAACTTCGTGCCCCAGGTAAAAAGTTAGGTTCGCTTGGGGATCGGCATCAATCATCAGTACACGCTGTCCTGTTTGAGCAAGCATTCTACCCAATAAGATTGCAACAGTTGTTTTTCCCTGGCCACCGGACAAGGATGCACAAGTAAGAATTAACATTTTACTGACTACCAGCAGCATTGTGTAAATTAGTCAATATCATAATGCATAATGTTGTTTTTAAGTTATTTAGTCATTATGTAATTTAGTCATTTGTAAATGACTAAATTGTAATTAACGCTATTTAGTCATTACTTTAGCTCTCAAAAAGTCCTACCCTTCGAGAAGATAGATGTAAAGATAGATTTTTGTCCTATTTGTTTGTTGGTAATTTTAGTCAAGACTGAATTTAGTCATTCAACAATAACTAAATTGCATAATAGTGCAATCTCGTAAACCAGTTTTATTTTCTGAATAAAATAAAACTTCACAAATGCTCATGGGGGCTTTATAGGGGCTATATGTACCCCAAAAATGATTCAGGACTTCGATGAGTATTTGACACCTGTATAGGGTATATATGGGTGTTTTGTGGGGTATATTTGACTGTTTGACACTTTATACCCCACTTAGCCCCCAAGGGGGTATGATAAGCTCTTGAGGCTGGAGAAAAAAGAGGTAGTTATTTTATTCTTCTCTCCTTTGCTCCCCCATATCTTCTCAACTGATAACTTTTACAAATTGAACCGTATTACCTTTCCCCCAATGTCGAACATTCATACCTTACAAAAAATTTTTCCTGCTGGCTTTGATAACGGTTATGGAAGCCTAAAACTTTTAGTCGATGGCTTTGAAGTAGTTCGTGTCCCCAGCTATATAACCAATGCCGAGATGGAAGATGTACCCGGACGAGTAGTTTTTAACGGCACTGCTTACACAGTCGGAGAATCAGCTTTCCGTACAGGTTATCATTTTGACCGGAACACGGATAACAATGAAAACAAAGTCAATAATGCGTTGTTGACATTATTGGGTGCATTGGCACATCTACCACACCGTAAGGCTTGGCACTTAAAATTAGTCGTCAGCTTACATGATGTAGGTCTGGCTGACGAATTGCAAAAAGTACTAAGTGGGGAATATCAGCCAATACTTGCTGGCAAACAATCAGACGTGAAAGTAGAAGTGCTGAAAGTTGTACTAGAGGGGATGGGTGCATTATTTGGGCATCAACTACCGAAAAAATTAACCATTTTAGACTTTGGCAATGGAACGACTCTGTATTCTCGTTACAACCAGGGGAAGCGAGAAGTTCACACCGCCTACCCCATCGGTGTAGAAGTTCTCATTGATGATATTTCCCAAAAAATGAAACATCTAAATGGGGGAAAAATCGGGGATGCATCCAAAATCCGATTTTGTCTGGAAATGGGACATACCAAGTACAGCCGTGACATCGATATTAAAGATATATATAGTGCTTGTTTGAAAGATTGGTATGAAAAATACTTGAAGAAAGTGGTGAACTTGACACTTGATGCCAAGCACCAAGGGGATGAAATCTGGGCTATAGGTGGAGGTTGCCTCTTACCTGGATTTAAGAAGCTCTTAGAAAAGAACGGTTTCAAAATTCTGGATAATCCAGTGGAAGCTAATGTTTTTGGGCTTCTAGAAATGGCAAAAACCATTATCAGCAAGAATTCACCAAACACATCTGGGAAGCTATAACAATGACAGACAAACAAGACTTGACACCGGAAAAAGTTCGGATCAAAGATAGCTACCGTGAGCGGATATTTGCAGAATCACAGCAATTAGGTAAAAGTTACCTGGAGACGCTTTACTTTATCATTGATTGTTATTTTGCTTTCAGAAAGGGTACATTCCCCACTCAACAAGTAGCTTTTACCCCGATTAATACTGAGTCAAACCAACTTATTCAGACTACTCTCCAGCCATCTACAGACTCTAAACCAGAGGATTCTGATGACCAAACCTTCAGCCTTGATTTTGATTTGTAAAGGAAAAATATGGCTTCCGTGAGGTTGGTCAGCTCCTGCTGTAGTCTTAGAGTCAGCGCCCAAGGATGTCACCAGTCGAAGTTAAAGAGCTTTTCACCCAGCATTTTGGTTGTGATAAAAATTACCACGTTGTTCTAATGTAAACCCACCCAGCAATAATCCCAACCATACTTCTACCATCGGCATTTTAAAATCCGACACAAACTGAATTTCCAAAATTACATTCGACTCACCCAAATAACTCTTGGTGCTGATAAGCAAATCGAGAAACATCTAGACTAGCCACAGGTTTAGCATAAATAGCCTGATTGCGAATTGCCTGTATCTGTTCTGACTCTCGCTCCATAGCTGGTGTGAATTCTTGTCGCTGTTTCAGCAAATCCTCAAACTCAATTTCCCCTGGTCTACCTTGATAAAAAGCCTCTTCAGCACAACGACGGACTGCATTACCAATTTCTGCCGGACTGCAAATGCGATATTCAGCCAACAGTCTACGCCATTGATCATCACTCCAAGGTGAGTTATTGTCTCGAAAAGCTGGAAAATACTTAGCTAGATGTAGATTGAAAACTTCATATCTTGCCCCTTCATGGGGTAAATCCACAAAAAAGATATCATCAAAACGGCGAACTAATTCCGCAGGTAGCATTGACAAGCGATTGACAGTAGCAATGGTATAAACTGGCTCTTGATGCTCTTGCATCCAAGTTAGTAAAGCCGCAGATAGCCGCCGTGCCACACCTCCATCTGCATTGGAGTCCCAGCCAGCAAAGCCTTTATCAAAGTCATCCCAATAAAGTACGCAGGGAGAAAGGGAAGTCACCAAAGCAATAAACTCCTTTAATGCTCTGTCGGGATGAGGATCACCCAGTAGTACACCCCAATTAGCTGCTAACAGTGGCAATCCCATTTTCTTAGCTGCTAACTTGGCAGAGAGACTTTTACCAGTACCCGGTGGCCCCCATAAGAGCATCCCAGTGGGAAACTTCAATCCATATTGCTTTGCTTTAGGTTGAAGTAGACAGGTAATAGTTTCCAACCTTTTCTCCAACAAATCTAATCCCCCGGCTGAAGGTACATCCGGTTGAGCAATGTATTCTAAACCCCGACCCCGCAATTTACTAACTTTATGCTCTAGCACTAATTGGGAGATTTCCTCAAGCTGCTCTGCAAAACCCAGACATTGCTGTAGTAGCATATTGATCTCGCCTATGGGTAAACCCTGACAGGCACGAAAGAGCAATTGCAGTGCTGATGTTTTTTCTGTTGTCTTTAACCAAGAATTGCGATCGGTTACAGCGCGGCGATCACGATCTGCGCTTCGCAGCAGCGCTTCGCGATCGCACTCCGCAAACTGCTGAAGCCGGGAATGACTACGGCCAACCCAGGCATCACAAAACTGCTCCACAACTATCTGCACCTGCTGTTGATCTGGAAGTGGATTTGATAGCACAGGAATAAAAGGCTGTAATTCTAGAGATAGTTGAACGTAAGTTTCCAATAACACCCAGTAATGACGTTGTTGACTCCAGAGAGCTTGATGACAGGCATTGAGTAATTGATAGCTACATTTTTGACTTATTTTGCTACCATCACCCTCATTTAGCATTCCCTCCAGTAAATAAATGCCTGGTTGATATTCCTCCAGAAGATACTGAATAATGTCCCCGTCTTTACCCCTGTCAGTTGACTGCAAGATGTACTGACCTTGATGGTGAATTAATTGCTGTAGTCCACAGTAACCAGGATTCCAGACAAAGACTGACAAAGACCGCTCCTCACCCCAATGGTAAAACTGCTGTAATATCTGCATTCTGTCAGGCGTATGATACTCCACAGCCACAATTGGAGTATTTTGGTTAGCTAGAGCAGGCCAGTCTGTCAACTTCATAAATCTGACTTCAACAACTTACTTTCCCCTTTTAGAGCAAATTTATTACTGATGCTTTAGCCACACGGATAATTATTACTAACGGATTGGCTATATTTCTTGTGTGAAAAAGAGCGATGGCTACGCCCGCCGCAGGCATCGCCTCCAGTAC
>NZ_JADEXF010000344.1 GCF_015207245.1 Nostoc cf. edaphicum LEGE 07299 | reverse complement strand
GTCCCAGGACTGTCTCAATTACATATTTGCCATTTTGCAATTGTTGTCCTATCCTGGGCATGAATACCTCTGATAATTCGTAATTCGTAATTCTTAATTCGTAATTCGTAATTAAGATATGCTCAAAAAATATAAAACAAGTTTTCCAAACATCCTTGAGTAATTTGGATATGAGTCAAAATCATTAACATTAGTGTCCTGATGACAGTTTACCTAAATCTATGGTGTTTTGGTAGATGACGGGCTGGGAGATAGCGATGGTGGATTGGAAGACGGAGGTGAGTTGAAATAAGGAATCCAACCAGCCATCGCTCCCATACCTGCGAGTATACCTCCAATAGCTGCGATCGCAGCTATCACCACTCCCCAAACCTGAATTTTTCGCTCCCAATTTGAGTTAGTGTTAAAAGATACAGTTGAGACAGGCTGAGGAGTTTCCCCAGTCAACCCCAAAGAGTCGAGCCATTCTCGCATTGATTGAGGACGCTCTTTAGGATCTAGCTTCATCCCTGTTAGAATTGCGCGGTTGGTGCGATCAGTAACCAGATTATTCAGGTCTTTCGGTTCCACTAAACGAGCTTTGTCAATCTTACGTTTCAGCGCACTGACTGGTGTTTGTCCAGTTAAAAGTACATATAAAGTAGCTGCCAGAGAATAAATATCGCTATAAGCCCCAGTTGGTATATTTTTAGCGTAAAGCTCAGGTGGTGTAAATCCCTCAGAAGTTTCCTTGGTTCGATTTGTAAGCCTGAAGAACTGGAGCCTAGCTTTATAGAAATATTGTGATGTCTCAAGACAAGCTGCCTTGCGTCTACACTTGCTAAACTAATTTTAAATCTTGAATAAAAGCAGCGAAAAAACAACCATAGAATTATGGCTCAAATCTTAGTTGAAAATTTAGATCCCATTATTCTAGAAAAGCTAGAAACTCTTGCCAAACAACACGGTAGGTCTTTGCAAGAAGAACTAAAGCAGATCCTACAACAAGCGGCTGAAAAAGCGACACATTACCGCACTGGCGGCGACATGGAAAGAACCAGAGAAGCTGTAGCACGCGCTCAAGTTAGATATACAGGAAAAATTTTTAGTGATAGTACTGAACTTATCCGCGAGGATAGAGAACGGTGAGTCAGTATGTTTTAGATGCTAGCATTGCGATAAAGTGGTTCATCCCTGAAGTCTACTCTGATGCAGCTAGGCGTTTAGTAGCAAGTAATCATACTTTCTTAGTTCCAGATTTTTTCTTCCCAGAAGTGGGAAACGTCTTGTGGAAACGAGTCCGTCGTGGTGAAGACACAGCTGAAAATGCAAGACAAATATTAGCAGATTTAAATGCAGTTCCTGTAGAGGTGTACTTATCTCAACCTTTAATGCCACTTGCTTTAAATATTGCCCTTCAGAGCGATCGCGCAGTGTATGACAGTTTATACTTAGCCCTTGCTATTACTCAACAACGCCAGATGGTAACAGCAAACAAAAAATTTTATAACGCACTGCAAACCAGTAGCTACGCAAGTAATCTTTTATGGGTGGAGAATATTTAAAGGTGTCGTTTGCCAAATTAAATGACCACTTGACAAATTAATGTCTTCAAAAATATTTAGCTTAAAACCCTTATCAAGTAAGGGTTTTACTATTTTAGGCTGAAAATGGGCTACTAGAGGCTTATTGCCAAAATACCTGTCCTCTTTTGGAATTTTGACAAAATATCTGTCCTTTCTTCAAAAACGCTGTGAGCATACATTTTTATAAAAATTGACAAAATAAATGTCCTTTAAATAGTACAATACAACTACGTTTGTATTAAACAATTATGTAAAAATGCTGGACGATCATACCAATAGCGATCAAGAGGCAGAAAAGGATGAGATTGTGACGGAACTCTCAGCAGATGATAGGCATTTGCTGGATATAATTCAGCAATTACTAGAACCATGCGATCGCATCACCTATGGAGAAAGACAAAGGGAGGTCGCAGCCAAACTAGGCAAGTCTGTGCGAACGGTACGGCGACTGGTAAAAAAATGGGAAGAGGAAGGTTTAGCTGCACTTCAAACTACGGCACGGGCTGACAAAGGCAAACATCGAATAGACACTGATTGGCAACAGTTCATCATTAAAACTTATAAGGAAGGCAATAAAGGTAGTAAGCGAATTACTCCCCAACAAGTGGCAATCAGAGTACAAGCAAGGGCGGCTGAATTAGGACAAAAAAAATATCCCAGCTATAGGACTGTGTATCGAGTTCTACAACCGATTATTGAGCAGCAAGAACAAAAAGCAGGTGTTAGAAGTCGAGGTTGGCATGGTTCTCGATTATCAGTTAAAACCCGCGATGGCAAAGACTTATCAGTAGAATATAGCAACCATGTTTGGCAGTGTGACCATACTCGTGTAGACCTATTGCTGGTAGATCAGCATGGTGAACTTTTGGGTCGTCCTTGGCTGACAACAGTTGTCGATACTTACTCCCGTTGCATCATAGGGATAAACTTAGGCTTTGATGCTCCGAGTTCTCAGGTAGTAGCATTAGCACTGCGCCATGCAATTTTGCCAAAGCAGTATGGGTCAGAATATGGACTCCATGAACAATGGGGAACCTACGGAAAACCAGAACATTTTTATACCGATGGTGGTAAAGATTTTCGCTCAAACCATTTGCAACAGATAGGTGTGCAATTAGGATTTGTTTGTCATTTACGCGATCGCCCCAGTGAAGGTGGTATTGTTGAGCGTCCTTTTGGCACTTTTAACACCGACTTCTTTTCTAATATGCCGGGATACACAGGATCAAATGTGCAGGAACGCCCAGAGCAAGCTGAGAAAGAGGCTTGTCTGACTTTACGGGAGTTGGAACATAAGTTTGTGCGCTACATCGTGGACAAATATAATCAACGCCCTGATGCGCGTCTTGGCGATCAAACCCGTTATCAACGTTGGGAAGCAGGATTAATTGCTTCTCCTAATGTAATTTCAGAAGAGGAATTACGTATTTGCCTGATGAAGCAAACTCGACGCTCCATTTATAGAGGTGGATATCTGCAATTTGAAAATCTGACGTATCGGGGAGAAAATTTGGCAGGTTATGCAGGTGAAAGCGTTGTACTGCGCTATGACCCCAAAGACATTACAACTGTTTTGGTTTACCGCCAAAAGGGTAATAAAGAAGAGTTTTTAGCTAGGGCATTTGCTCAGGAGTTGGAGACTGAGCAATTATCTTTGGATGAGGCTAAAGCTAGTAGTCGTAAGATTCGGCAAGCAGGGAAGATGATTAGCAATCGCTCAATGTTGGCAGAGGTACGCGATCGCGAAACATTCCTGACCCAAAAGAAAACCAAAAAGGAACGCCAAAAATCAGAACAAGCTGTAGTTCAAAAAGCTAAAAAACCTTTGCCCGTTGAAGCAGAAGAAATAGACGTGGCATCTATTGACGGTGAGACACAATACCAGATGCCAGAGGTGTTTGATTACGAACAAATGCGTGAAGATTACGGGTTTTAGAATATGAATTCCAAACCAGCACAAGAAGTAGCTCAACAATTAGGTAATATTCCACAAAATAATGAAAAACTACAAGCAGAAATTCAACGATTGAACCGAAAGAGTTTTATCCCACTTGAGCAAGTGCAGATTCTCCATGAATGGCTAGAAGGAAAGCGTCAAGCACGTCAGTGTTGTCGAATTTTAGGAGAGTCACGTACAGGCAAAACTATTGCTTGTGATGCTTACAGGTTAAGACATAAACCAACGCAACAGCCAGGTAAACCTCCAACAGTTCCTGTTGCTTACATTTCAGCTTCTCCAGAATGCAGCTCTAAGGATTTATTCAGGTTAATTATTGAACATTTAAAATATCAAATGACGAAGGGAACAGTTGCAGAAATTCGAGAACGGACTCGGCGGGTTCTTAAAGGCTGTGGGGTAGAAAGTTTAATTATTGATGAGGCTGACCGCTTGAAGCCGAATACATTTAAAGATGTAAGAGACATTGGTGAAGAATTAGAAATATCTGTTGTCTTAGTGGGTACTGATCGTTTAGATGCTGTCATTGGAAGGGATGAACAAGTTAAACGCCGCTTTCAAGCTGGTCATAGATTTGGTAGGTTGTCAGGAGAAGATTTTAAACGAACAGTAGAAATTTGGGAACGGCAAATTTTAAGACTGCCAGTTGCTTCTAATCTTTCCAGTAAGACAATGCTTAAGATTTTGGGTGAAGCAACTGGTGGTTACATTGGTCTGCTGGATATGATTCTCAGGGAGGCAGCCATTCGGGCATTGAAGAAAGGATTACAGAAGGTTGATTTGGAAACGCTGAAGGAAGTAGCTGCGGAGTACAAATAATGGAAATGGTAGAGATTCAAACTTGGCTGTTTCAAATAGAACCTTTAGAAAGAGAAAGTTTAAGCCACTTTTTAGGACGCTTTCGACGAGCAAATGATTTAACGCCTACTGGGTTAGGTAAAGCAGCAGGACTTGGCGGTGCGATCGCCCGATGGGAAAAGTTTCGGTTTAATCCCCCTCCTTCTCAGCAGCAGTTGGAAGCATTGGCTGTTGTAGTGGGGGTTGATGTCGATAGGTTAGTGCAGATGTTACCACCTACTGGGGTGGGAATGAAAATGGAGCCGATTCGGTTATGTGCTGCTTGTTATACCGAGTCCCCATGTCACAAGATTGAATGGCAGTTGAAGGTGATACAGGGGTGCGATCGCCACCAATTAATTTTGTTGTCAGAATGTCCAAACTGTGGGGCAAGATTTAAGATTCCAGCAGTGTGGGTAGATGGTTGGTGTCACCGATGTTTTCTGAGTTTTGCCGATATGGTAAAGTATCAAAAGTTTTATCGATGACGGAGTTTTTGCAAACATAGTAGTACTTTTCAAATGTTAGCTACAAATCATCCCCCCGTGCTTTCATGGAAAAAAAGGAGCAGGGGGGGATATCGTATGTTTCAACAAACAGGAGAATTCGCTACAAGTTAAGTTGACTTCCAGAACGACAGAATCATGGAGTAATTTGCTCTGGTTGCTCGACTGCTGGATTGAAAATGATTGTGAAAGTTGCACTTGGTATCAGCCGGTGTAGAGCTTGTGAATGAGCCTCTGCGTCACTGCGGCGACGAAAACGAGCAACTATTTGATGTTGCATACTAGGAAAATGGCGGACTATACACCAAGGATTTAGCTTTTCAATGT
>NZ_JADEXF010000343.1 GCF_015207245.1 Nostoc cf. edaphicum LEGE 07299 | reverse complement strand
TGTCCTCCTGTCCCATGCCCCATTTCCCATTCTCCATGCCCAAAAACTCCATCCCCTTGTAGGTGGAGTTTTTCATTTTGGAGCTTTCTAACTAGTCTGCCAAGTTTATCCTCCAGCCGATCAGCAGGGCCAAGGGTTATTCGTAGTTGATTTAGGATAGGTCTTACAATCAGAGGAATTTGACTATCGTGGATGTAGTCTTTTGCTTGGGCTTGCATCGAAGCATAAGTCAGCAGATATTGCGGTGATTCTGTGACGATTTCCTCGCAGACTTGCTCAATCAAGCACTTTATCACATATTCCATCACCACAGGTTGCTGTGTGAATCCTCCAGTATTACTTTCTATCAAGCTACGCCAGCGTAAAGATTCGAGGACTGACATTAACTTAGGCTTGGGCAATATTGATGTAAAAGCTGTTTGCAATTCTGTCGAAGAAAGCTTGCCCCGATTAATTGCCAGCCAGTACATCACTTGCTGCTCAGATGTGGAGAGTCTTTTGAATTGTTGTTCTAGAAGATTGCCAATGCCCTGAAATACGATTGTGCCTTCGGCAAAGAAGCAAGCGATGTTACCTTCATGTAAGTCCCGAATGGAGGTGGCGGCAATTTTCAAAGCTAGGGGATTACCACCGTAACATTCAACCAGTTGGCGGGTTTCGTCCTCGGAGCCTGATAGCCCTTTGAGTTTCAGAATTGTTTGCCCAGCTGCGACTTCTAATCCTGATAAAGCAAGGGTACGAACTGGCAAATCATCACCTTCCAAGGCAGCAATTTCAGTAGGTTTTTCCCGGCTCGTGAGCAGGACACAGCTTTGATGCTGTGTTTCTCCTAATCGCCATAGGAGTTCACCGTAGGGTTCGTAGCCCTCACGATAACAGCCTGTCTCTTTACCTTGCTGCAATAATGTGTCGAAATTATCCAGAATCAGCAAACATCGAGATTTGCGAAGGTACTCGATTAAACAAGTAATTTGCTCATAGGGGGAAGCAGGTAATGTGGTAACTTGTTGATGAGAAAGGATTTTGATGCACTCCGTCACCTTATCGTCAAAAAAAGGTGCGTGTCGGAGCGATCGCCAAATCACATATTCAAATTCTCCCTGCAATTGTTCTGCTAGCTTCACCGAGAGCGCGGTTTTGCCTATACCACCCATACCTAATAGTGTGACTACACGAGCACGTTGTTTACCGCCGCAGGCATCTTTCACAATCCATTGTCTGAGGGTTTCTAATTCTGTAGTACGTCCATAGAACTGAGAAACGTCGATTGCTTCTCCCCAATTTGTATAGTTCGTAAAGGGTTGAAAGTTTAAAGTTGAGGAGGTGCTTATGTCCTGTTGTCGCTGTGCGGTTCGCTTCAGCACTCCTTGCAGGTTATTTTTGGTAACTTTTTCTCCTAAAGCTTGAGAGAGCGATCGCCATAATTCCGAGCCAACATCTTTGATGTGACCGGGGTCATAAGTGACTGCTCGCGCCATTTCGAGATAAGTTTTCCCTTCCCAAGCGTAGCGAAATACAATCTCTTGCGCTCTCGTTAAGCGTCCTCGTTCCAATAATTGCTCAACTATTGCGATCGCTTCTTCAACCGTCATTTCTTTCGGTAGTAATACAGGCTCACTACAATATTCACACCATAAACTTGATTTTTTGTAAAAAGTTTACGTAAATCTACGAAAAAGAACCCGACCTTTTCCCGACCTTTTCCGACCGACAAACTTGATACTAGCCATTTAGTATCTATGTAAGATCAAAGCGATCGAAAATCTAACTAAATTATTGAGGACAAAGACATGGCTTATTACTATTACGGCACAAGCGGAAATGATTATTTTAACTACACTGGTTCAGACAGCCTTGTTGCCTATGCTTATGAGGGAAATGATACTATCTATGGCAATACTAACAATGATTACCTCTATGGATATAGCGGCAATGATTACCTAAATGGTTGGACAGGTAACGATGTCTTATACGGAGACGATGGAAGTGACAGTTTATATGGATACTCTGGCAGTGACACTCTATATGGTGGAGATGGTGGCGATACTTTACAGGGTTCTAGCTCAACTGCCTACAACGGTTATGAATATGATGTCTTAAATGGTGGCAGTGGCTACGATAGATTTGTTTTAGGTACATCTTATGATGGAAACTTTTATCAGGGAGGTGGCTACGCTACGATACAAGACTACAATCCTGCAAATGACTATATCCAACTGAAAGGAAGTGCAAGTTCTTTTTATCTTGGTACTGGAAATTATGAGGGAACTAGCGATCTTGATACACTCATATATCAGAATGGTGGTGACTTGTTAGCAGTAGTTCAAGATCGGACTGATATACAGTTAACCAGCTATTATTTTAGCTTTGTCTAGTCCTACTACAGTTACAAATCTTTGATGAGTTTAAAGCAACGCAATTTTAGCTCGCTCCTCAGCTTTATTTATCTAAAGTTACACTCTTGTATCTACAACCAAGGAAGTTAAAAATCCACTTGTGAGAGGAGCATTTAAATTGCGGAAAAAGTTTGATAACTCTCATTCTCTAACCCCGTCTCCTAAGAGGTTGTTTGAAAAGCATTATTGCTTACATCTAAACCTCAAAAACCTAACCCCCCTAGCCCCCATTCCTTACTAGTGAATGGGGGTTTCAAATTCAAAGCCTTTTGAATATATAGCAAAGTGCTGAGTGCTGAGTGCTGAGTGCTGAGTGCTGAGTGCTGAGTGCTGAGTGCTGAGTGCTGAGTAAAAACCCAGTCTTTTCATGCCTTTGAGCAATCAACACTATCCTAACCTATGTGACTACGGCTATAAAGCAATACAGTTCAGTTAAGGATAATTGGTCTTTCAAGACGCGATAAATCACGTCTCTACATGAGGGTTTTGTTGCTCATCCTGAACTGTATTGAGATATAAAGCGTATTTTACTCCTGAATTCAGAATTCTGCTGTATCAATTCACTTCTAACGCACCCAAAGCTTTTAAAGTTGCTACCTCTGCTTCAGTCAACCCTTTCACCCCAGTAATAATCATGCCTTCATACGGGCGGGCTGGTCTTAACGTTTGCCGACATTGCCCCGTAGTAATATCCCAACAGTTGATTGTTTCATCCCAACTACTACTGAGAAGAGTTTGAGCATCTGGAACTAGACTAAGCGACCACACCCAATTGAAATGATTTTGTAGTGTAGCAAGGCAGTCTCCAGTAAGTGTATTCCAAATTTTGATCGTGCGATCGCCACTACTGGTAATCATGCGATCGCCATTGTCGACGAACAGAATACAAAGTATCTGGCTGGTATGCCCAGAAAATGTACGCAGACAAACCCCTGTGTCAATATCCCACAGTCGCACCAAGGAGTCATCACCACCAGTAGCAACATATTGATTATCTTGACTCACTGCAACTGCCCAAACACGGTTGGAGTCTGCTTCCCAACTATGAAGACAGGTTCCTGTTTCCATATCCCAGCGTTTAACAATCTTTTCATAGCCACTGCTGAAGAGAGTTTTGCCATCAGGGCTAAAGGCGATCGCCAACACAGAACCAGGATGACCTTGCAATGTTTGCCAACATTCACCAGAACGCACATCCCATATCTTGATTGTATGGTCGTAGCTAGCACTAGCAAGAAAATTACTGTCTGGACTAAAAGCAACTGCCCAGACCCAACTATCGTGACCATGCAAGGTTTTCAGGCATTGCCCTGTATGTGGACTCCAAAGCTTAATAGTCCGATCTGCACTGGCGCTGGCTAGCAACTCTCCATTGGAACTGAAGGCGACAGAGAAAATCCGATTGCTATGTCCATGCAGTACACGAAACGGCTGGAGGTCAAGCTTTAAATGTTGCGGGGCATTGACATCCCAGAGTTTGATTGTCTGATCTTCATGTCCACTAGCAAGTAAGTTTTGCTGCCAACTGTGTGCGATCCCATAAACAGCATTACTGTGTCCTTGGAAGGTTTTAGTACACTGTCCTGTCTGAAGTTCCCAGACTCTAGCTGCGTGATCGTCTCCACCACTAGCAATTAAGTGCCCTTGAGGGTGAAAAGCAACTGACCAAATCCGATTTGTATGCTTTTTCAGCGTATCCAGACATTTCCCTGTGTTTATGCCCCAAATCTTCACGGTTTGGTCATAGCTGCCACTTACCAACTGTTCACCCTTGGGGCTGAACGCTACCGAGGTTACAACTCCTGCGTGTCCCTGCAAGGTTATCAAACACATCCCGGTATGTAAATCCCACAGTTTCACGGTTTGATCGAAACTGCCGCTTGCTAATATTTGCCCTTCTGGACTGAAGGCGATCGCTTTTATCCAGTGCTGATGCCCTTCTAGGTTTTGCACACAACATCCAGTTTCTAAATCCCACAGCTTGATTTTGTTATCTTCACCAGCCGTTGCTAAGATTTGATCTGCGGGATGAAAAGCTACACTCCACACACAAGCATGATGTCCTTCTAGGGTTTGCACACATTTTCCTGTGACTAGATGCCAAACTTTAACTGTGTAGTCATAGCTACTACTAGCAAGGAATTGACCGTCAGGACTCCATGCGATCGCTGTGACAATACTAGTGTGATCGCATAGCGTTTTAAAACATTCTCCTGTAGTAATATCCCAAAGTTTAATTTTATGATCTTGACCGCAACTAGCTAAAACTGGGTGTACAGGGCTAAAAGCAATATTCCAGACCCAACTGTTATGTTCTTTACAGCTAAATAGTTGTTTACTATTGGTAACATCCCAAACATGAATTTCACCATTTGTATCACTGGTCGCAAGGCAGTGCCCCTCTGAACTAAAGGCAACGCTAGTAATGCCGCCAAAGGTCGCAGCAAAAACACAATCTTGAAAGGTGGTTTGGCTAAAGTTTACCCGATGTAGGTTGAGCGAGCGTAAATCGCAGTTACGGATAGTGAGACGCGAAAAATCATACCCTGTCAAATTGGTTTCTAATTGCGTCAGTAAATTCAGCAGATTACCGCCACCATACCCAACTAGATTTGGGACATTGGGCATTGGGCATTGGGCATTGGTTATATCCCTTGTCCCCTTGTCCCCTTGTCCTCCTGTCCCATGCCCCATTTCCCATTCTCCATGCCCAAAAACTCCATCCCCTTGTAGGTGGAGTTTTTCATTTTGGAGCTTTCTAACTAGTCTGCCAAGTTTATCCTCCAGCCGATCAGCAG
>NZ_JADEXF010000342.1 GCF_015207245.1 Nostoc cf. edaphicum LEGE 07299 | reverse complement strand
CAATGCCCCATGCCCAATGCTCAATGCCCAATGCCCAATGCCCCATGCCCAATGCCCAATGCCCCATTCTGATGTAGGATAACGGTGGCGACAAAATTGCAAATAAATGTAAAGAATATATATAGATATTAAAAAAGTAGATTTAGTCAATCACATTATTTCACTTAGGTAGCTTCATGTCCATGACCACGATCGCCCCTGAACAGGTTAACAGCATCGTTTGGAATCAGCATAACGATCCCTTTGAAATACTAGGTTCTCATCCCATAGAGCAAGATGGTAAAACTGTCTGGGCTGTGCGGGCCTACCTACCCAATGCAAGTGCAGCATGGGTCGTTCTTCCTGAACAACGCAAGGAATACCCAATGCAAACAGTGCATCATCCCCACTTTTTTGAATGCACGATTGACACTCCAGAACTGGCAAACTACCAGTTACGGATTAAAGAAGGGGAACATGAGCGTGTCACCTATGACCCTTACGCTTTCCGTTCTCCCAACTTGACAGACTTTGACTTGCATTTGTTTAGTGAAGGCAACCATCATCGGATATATGAAAAACTGGGAGCGCACCCTACGGAAATAGGCGGCGTTAAAGGCGTTTATTTTGCAGTTTGGGCACCTAACGCTCGCAACGTTTCATTGTTGGGAGACTTCAACCTCTGGGATGGGCGTAAACACCAGATGCGTAAAGGCCCCACCGGGGTTTGGGAATTGTTTATTCCTGAAATTGGTGTAGGGGAGTCTTACAAATATGAAATCAAAAATTTTGAAGGACACATTTACGAAAAATCCGATCCCTATGGTTTTCAGCAGGAACCCCGTCCAAAAACGGCATCTATTGTCACTGATTTAGATACTTACAGTTGGAGTGACGAAGACTGGATGGAAAAGCGGCGTCACACTGAACCCCTCACCCAGCCAGTTTCAGTTTACGAAGTGCATTTAGGCTCTTGGTTACACGCTTCGAGTGCAGAACCAGCGAAACTCCCCAATGGTGAAACGGAACCTGTAGTTGTCGTTTCGGAACTGAAACCGGGCGCACGTTTTCTTACCTATCGGGAACTAGCTGACCGACTCATTCCTTATGTCAAAGAATTAGGATACACCCACATAGAAATGCTACCCATTGCGGAGCATCCCTTTGATGGTTCTTGGGGTTATCAAGTAACTGGTTACTACGCCCCTACCTCGCGTTTTGGCAGACCCGAAGATTTTATGTATTTTGTTGACAAATGTCACGAAAATGATATTGGGGTAATTGTGGATTGGGTTCCTGGTCACTTCCCCAAAGATGGACATGGTTTAGCTTTCTTTGATGGCAGCCACCTGTACGAACACGCTGACCCCCGCAAAGGCGAACACAAAGAATGGGGTACTTTGGTGTTCAACTACGGTCGCCATGAAGTTAGTAATTTCCTCGCAGCAAATGCCCTCTTCTGGTTTGATAAGTACCACATTGACGGGATTCGTGTTGATGCTGTTGCCTCGATGCTCTATAACGATTATTGCCGCAAACCAGGAGAATGGCTGCCCAACCAGTACGGTGGCAGAGAAAACCTAGAAGCAGCAGATTTTCTGCGTCAGGTAAATCACATTATCTTTAGCTATTTTCCCGGTATTCTCTCAATTGCGGAAGAATCCACTTCTTGGCCAATGGTATCTTGGCCCACCTACACAGGCGGACTAGGCTTTAACTTGAAGTGGAATATGGGCTGGATGCACGATATGTTGGATTACTTCAGCATGGACCCTTGGTTCCGCCAGTTCCACCAAAATAACATCACCTTTAGTATGTGGTACAACCACAGCGAGAACTTCATGCTGGCTTTGTCCCACGATGAAGTGGTGCATGGTAAGAGCAATATCATCGGCAAAATGCCGGGGGATACATGGCAGAAATTAGCTAATATCCGTTGTTTATTTAGCTATATGTTTGCTCACCCAGGCAAGAAAACCATGTTTATGAGCATGGAGTTTGGGCAGTGGAGTGAGTGGAATGCTTGGGCTGATTTGGAGTGGCATTTATTGCAGCATGAAGCCCACCAACAGTTAAAAACGTTTTTCCGGGAATTGAACCATCTCTACCGTTCTGAGCCAGTTTTGTACACCCAGGATTTTGCTGAACCTGGGTTTGAGTGGATTGACTGTAGCGATAACCGCCATAGTGTAGTTTCCTTCATTCGTCGTGACAAGGATTCTGATGATTTTGCGATCGTTATTTGCAATTTTACACCGCAACCTCATTCTCACTATCGCATCGGTGTACCGCAAAAGGGATTTTATACCGAGTTATTCAATAGTGATGCGCGTCAGTATGGCGGTAGCAATATGGGCAACTTAGGTGGTAAATGGACAGATGATTGGTCTTTGCACAGTCGTCCTTATTCTCTGGATTTGTGTTTACCACCTTTGGGTGTGTTGATTCTCAAGTTGGATAAGAAAAAGACTGCTGAGGTAATTGGATAATAATTTGGGGTGGGGCAATGCCCCGTCCTACAGATAATTTCCCCTATTCACAGCTATTCAACCCAGTTCTCTAATAGACTCTGGTGAAATTAAGTATGCGTTATTACCTTTGTAGAGACGTAGCAATTCTACGTCTCTACATTCTTTTATATAGTGATTTATTGACTCGCGATCGCTCTAAATTTTTTACCCGTAAAATTATACTTAGTACTCAGGGGAAGCTTACTACTGAAGTTTACGATGCGATCGCCCTATGCAAGTATTAGGTAGCCGGGATTGGTAAAACTTATTTAGCTTTTGATATGACTCAAAAGCCTAAATTTTGTATAGTACATATGTATGAATTGTTAGCCCTAATCCTAGATATTTTATAATTTTATGACACAGATTAAGCCTGAAGTAAAGCGCACAGAAGAATTGCGCCAGTTATTGCAACAAGCAAGCTATGCTTATTACGTCCTAGATGCTCCAATCATGGAAGATGCAGTCTATGACCAGCTATATCGAGAATTGCAACAACTAGAAACTCAATATCCAGAATTGACAGCACCCGATAGTCCGACTCAGCGGGTTGGTGAGCTTAGGCATACACAGTTTACCTCGGTGCGGCACAATATCCCCTTGTATAGTCTGGAGAATGCATTCAATATTGATGAGTTGCAAGCATGGGATCAGCGTTGGCGGCGACAAGTACCGAAAATAGATTCAGTGGAATATGTCAGTGAACTGAAAATTGATGGTTCTGCTTTGGCTCTAACTTACCAAAATGGCATTCTAGTTAGAGGGACAACTAGAGGTGATGGGGTAACGGGTGAAGATATTACCCAAAATGTACGGACAATTCGCTCAATTCCCTTACGTTTGAATTTTGAAGGGTTAGAAATTCTCGAAAGAGTGGAAGTGCGAGGCGAGGCGTTTTTGCCGTTGGAAGTATTTAAACAAATCAACGAGGAAAGGCAAAAAGCCAGCGAGCAATTATTTGCCAATCCCCGCAATGCCGCAGCTGGTACACTCAGGCAATTAGACTCCCGCATTGTGGCTAAACGGCGCTTAGATTTTTTTGGCTACACCTTGCACATTCCTGGTAGAGATGACACCAGTATTGCTAATACCCAATGGGAAGCGTTGGAGTTGTTGGAAAAGATGGGTTTTCGAGTCAACCCCAACCACAAACTCTGTGCTTCGATCGCAGAAGTGGCAAAATATTACGAATACTGGGATACGGAACGGCTGAATTTACCCTACATGACTGATGGGGTAGTAGTGAAGCTGAATTCTTTTAAACTTCAGGAACAGCTAGGGTTTACGCAGAAATTCCCCCGTTGGGCGATCGCTTTGAAGTATCCAGCCGAAGAAGCGCCTACGCGTGTAGAAAATATTGCTGTAAATGTGGGACGAACAGGGGCGTTAACGCCGTTAGCCGAGATGCGCCCGGTGCAACTGGCGGGAACAACAGTTTCTCGTGCAACTTTACATAATAGCGATCGCATTGTTCAATTAGATATTCGCATTGGTGATACTGTGATTGTCCGCAAAGCTGGGGAAATCATTCCAGAAGTGTTGAGGGTAATCAAAGAACTCCGTCCTGCTGACACTGAACCCTTCCTTATGCCCACCCATTGCCCAGTCTGCGGTCAATTGGTGGTGCGAGAATCCGGTGAGGCGGTGACTCGGTGCGTCAATGCTTCCTGTGCAGCGATTCTCAAAGGTTCCATTGAACATTGGGTAAGTCGTGATGCCTTAGATATTAAAGGTATGGGGGAAAAGTTGGTATATCAACTCGTTGATAAAGGTTTGGTGCATTCCGTTGCCGATTTATATGAGTTGACAGCAGAGAAGTTATCTGCATTAGAAAGGATGGGGAAAAAGTCGGCAGAGAAATTAATCGATGCGATCGCTCAATCAAAAAATCAACCTTGGTCAAGGGTATTGTATGGTTTAGGCATCCGTCACGTTGGCAGTGTGAATGCTCAATTGTTGACTCAGAAATATTTCACTGTAGACCAGTTAGCGGCAGCAAAGCAATCAGATATTGAAGGTATTTACGGTATTGGTGCTGAAATTGCCCAATCTGTGTACCAATGGTTTCGGATTGATGCTAACCAAAAGTTGATAGAACGCTTGCAAGCAGAAGGATTGCAATTAACTGCCACCGAGGAAACAAAAATAGTTGGTGACGGTAATCAAAAGTTTGTAGGTAAAACTTTTGTAATTACGGGAACATTGCCAACCTTGAAGCGGGATGAAGCGAAGGATTTGATTCAAAAAGCTGGGGGGAAAGTGACTGATTCAGTTAGTAAAAAAACAGATTATTTAGTTTTAGGAGAAGATGCAGGTTCCAAGTTAGAAAAAGCAATTTCGTTGGGAATTACACAGTTAAGTGAGGCGCAATTATTAGAAATGCTTGAAGATTGAAAATGATTCACAATTGCTATAGCAAACGACTTTTTTTGTACAATTGGATGGTTATCGTAAGGACAATTCATAAATTGCTTCTACTAAAATGGGGGCAAGTTATTTGGGTCAATACCCTGAGATTGCAAATAAGCAATTAGTCGTTCTTTTTGCTGACGTTCTTGCTCGACGCGTTGACGTTCTTGTTCGGCACGTTGGCGTTCTTGTTCAATCTGTTCTACAGCCCACGGTAATAAATTACCACCTCGATCCCACCAGCGCAACCAATACCCAGTGCGACCTTCTTTTGTTCCTTGCCAAGTGCCCACAAA
>NZ_JADEXF010000341.1 GCF_015207245.1 Nostoc cf. edaphicum LEGE 07299 | reverse complement strand
CATTAGTTGCATCCCCAGTCTGAGAATTCCCAACTTCTTTTGCTGACTCTAGAAAATCATCAGGATTACCAGTTGACTGTGTTTGAGGTTTTGTCTCTTGTGGCTTAGAGGTTTGATATTTAGGTGCAGTAGCTGATTCAGCTGCTGCTGCACCCTTACCTGTGCGATCGACTTCACTAACGCTGAATTTTTGTGCAGCTGCATAATCAGCATCAAAATCCACCGTTGGCGCTTTTTCATCACCACTAGCTATGCTTTCGGCAGCTAATTGTGCATCCTGGGTGGAAGCTTCATTTAAATTGGGCTTCACTTCTTCATCAGGCATAATTAAAATCCTTAGGTTAAATTTTTCATTGCTTACTTGAAAGAGCATAGCAAAGTAATTAATTATTTCTATGTTCCCCTGGGAGAGACTTTACCTCTATTAAAAGGTAGATTAAAGCTGTAATTTGCAATTAATATAACTCTTTCTATCGATAGTAGAATGTGATGCTCAAACTTTGGTAAGCCTTAGTTGAGACTGTAAAATTTCTTTGGAAATACAATTATGACTGCGAGTTACGATAAAACTATTTCTCAAGCCCAGAGCAATGAAACTCAAGAATTGGTGGATAGGTTTAACGCCTTAGATACTGATGCCAAATTAGCCTGGTTCTATTTTGTTTATAAAAAAATGGGTGATTCGATCACGCCAGCTGCGCCAGCTGCGGCTGAACCAGAGTTAGCACCACTTCTGCTCGGAGATTATTTTAAATTATCTAAAGAGCAGCAACTAGAAATTATGCGGGATATAGTTAACCGCAAAGACACAGAATATTCTCGTGCTTATGGGGCGATAAAAGAAAATAACCAGCTGTTAGTTTGGTATGCTTGGGCGGTAGCTATGGGGGATACGGTGGTTGGAATACCAGCTAGCTACCAGCCAAGTCAGGCAGTTAACGATCTGCTTTCCGAAATTGAAGGACTAGATTTTGAAGAGCAAATGTCAGTGTTTCGGACAATAGCTGGTGAAGTGGGTTACACCGATGTTAAGCCGATCGCAACGCAAGCAGAAACGGGAAAAACCTCAAGTTTGTAATCAGCTTTGGCGATTAGAAGTCGCGGCTACACAAACTAAAGTCCGCCTCCGCGGACTTTAAGAACCTACGAGACAGCCAACTGACTCAAGTCGGCTGGGGTAAGGTTGGAGTGTACTACTTGACCATCACGGAACCAAACGATGCGCTGGGTTTGACGGGCGACTTCTGGTTCATGTGTCACCATCACAACTGTGATTCCACTGGCATTGAGTTCGCCAAAAATATCTAAGACTTCTTGGGTTGTGCGCGAATCAAGTGCGCCTGTGGGTTCATCAGCGAGGAGTACCACGGGACGATTGACGATCGCGCGGGCGATCGCTACTCTTTGTTGTTGTCCACCAGATAGTTGAGTTGGTTTGTTGTTAAGGCGATTTGCTAAACCTACTCGCGTCAGTGCTTCCGTGGCGCGATCGCTTCTTTCTTTTGGACTCACACTAGCATAAACCATTGGTAGCATCACATTTTCTAATGCTGTGAGTTGAGGTAATAAATGGAATTGTTGGAAGACAAAACCCAGCTTTTTATTACGGATGTGTGCCAAAGATTTATCATCCATTTGCGCTACATCAATATTATCTAAGTAATAATGTCCGCCTGTGGGTCGGTCTAGACAGCCGATAATATTCATCGCTGTAGATTTACCTGAACCAGATGGCCCCATAATCGAACAATATTCGCCCTCATGGATAGTCAAATTCACATCGTTAAGTGCTTTGACTTCAGTTTCGCCACTGCCATATATTTTAAAGATATTCTCCAAACGAATAATTGTTGATTTAGGGACGGGATTAGGAACTAGAGAATCAGTAATTGAAATAGTGTTTGCCATAAGGATTTAGTTATTATTTGGTAGAGATGCAATTATAGCGATCGCTCAATTAAACTATAAAAATCAGAAAAATTCTTCCTAGCTCTTGCTGTGATAACTCTGTAAGGTGATGTATTAGAGCAAATAAAAGCTAACTATTATCTAGCATTTTTTATTCTTGTTGCACGATGTTGGCAGCTATAGATATCGCTAGTTCAGGCATCAAAGACGAGGATCGTCTACAGGTGGGTGCCACCCTCCTTGTATCCATAACTGCCTAGATTCTTGGATAAATCCTTGGTTGTGAAATTCATCATTGATATCTAGTCGATGACAAGTTGCTCTACCTGTAGCACTTTTGCCAACGATCTTTAGTCCATCGCCTGTCCAGATGAAGTGATCTACCCACCGTTGCTGACGAGGATTGAATAAGGCGACTTCTTGCTGAGTTTGAGGATCAACACCAGTTGTGAAGTTGTAACGACGCTCATTACAACGACGACAAGCTAGAGCTAAGTTGTCATCTGCATCTGAGCCACCTAATGATTGTGGAATGAGATGATCGATTGTGAAGCGATCTGAACTTGAGCGTTCTGGAGAGTGGCAATATTCACACAGATATTTAGCTCTTTCGCGCACAAACTGCCGAGTGCCATCTTTAACACCCACGACTGGCAATCAGTTTAGCGTTAACAAAAGTTAGAATGCGCTCCAGTTCAGCAATTCCAGCATATTCTGCTTCTTCTTCAGGAGTCAGCAATCCAGATTTTCGTTTCTCAAGCAATTCTTCTAGACGAGTATGTAACTCATCTGTGAACTTAGCAAGGTTAACATTATCAACTTTCTCAATGGTGATGCCAGAGC
Organism: Nostoc cf. edaphicum LEGE 07299; assembly: GCF_015207245.1. Lineage (GTDB taxonomy): Bacteria > Cyanobacteriota > Cyanobacteriia > Cyanobacteriales > Nostocaceae > Nostoc > Nostoc edaphicum_B. The sequence goes on along the minus strand of NZ_JADEXF010000341.1, from coordinate 2,447 downwards.
GGAGCCATGATGAGGGTTCAATCATCAATACTGGGGTAATGACTTGAGGAGTCATAGTGCTTTAGCCTAAGTCTGTGGTGCTATAGTCATTGTAGTGTGCCCTGTGAATTGGCTGCCAAAATACTAAGGAATCATTGCTACCTTAATTACTTTACGCGCCTTCATATCAGAAAACACCTGTTCTAAATCTTTTAATGGTCGTTGTTCGCTAATAAGTAACTCAAAGGGAATTTTGCGACTAGCTATGAGTGCAAGGGCCGATCGCACATACTCTGGTGTATTATGAAACACGCCTTTGATGGTAAGTTCGCTATAGTGTAGCTGTTCTGTACTAACGGTAATGCTGGTATCCCGTGGGCAGCCACCGAATAAGTTGACTGTTGCACCAGGACGGGCGCAGGCGATCGCAGTTTCCCAAACACTTGGGACACCAGTGGCTTCAATTACTACATCTGCGCCCCATCCTTGGGTAAGTTCTTTCACCACACTTGAAATATCTGAGATTTGATGATAATTAAAGGTCTGGGTTGCACCTAATTTCTGACCAATTTCTAGTCTGTGGTTATTACCTCCCCACAGCAAAACCTCAGCTTTCTCACTCAATGCCGCCACAAACATCAGCCCGATTGCCCCATCTCCTAATACGACTACTTTATCTTTGGGCTTAATATTAGAACGCGCTACACCATGCAACACACAAGCCAAAGGTTCTGTCATCGCTGCCAATTCCCACGGCAACTCATCGGGAATCTGCAACAAATTATGCTCTACTATCGGTGCAGGAATTTTCAAGTATTGGGCAAAAGTCCCATTATTCCAGGTCAAATTTGGACATAGGGAATATTCTTGGCGTTGACAAAAAAAGCAATTCATGCATGGAGCAGAATTATTAGCGACAACGCGATCGCCTACTTGCCAATTTGTCACCCCGGCACCCAAGGCAACAATTTGCCCAGCAGCTTCGTGACCAAACAGCGTTGGCGGTATCAGCATTCTGGCATGACCACCACGCCGCCAGACTTTCAAATCTGTACCACAAGTTGTTGCTGTCCCCACTTGCATCACAACCTCGCCAGCCGCCGGAGTAGGGTCAGAAACTTGCTCTAGGCGTAAATCTTCTTGACCATAAAGTAACGCTGCTAACAAAACTTTAAACCTATTAATTAGCTCCATCCGATTTTACCAGTTGAGGCTTATTGATAGGTTTAAACGAAATCAGTATTGATTTTTAGTAGGTTTTATATATTGAAAAACTAGCTATTCACAGCTGGCTGGGGAAGCACACCGGTATTGCGAGTTTCCACATTAGGCAGGCGAGTAGCAGTTAATAGTGGTACTTCTTGTCGGCAGGATAGGCAAAACCAATATAGTTCACCATGACGAGCATGACGCAGGAGGGAACCACCGCAACATGGGCAAGTGTTGGCTCTCGTACTCATACCAATGTCCTCCTTAAAAAAATTGTTGTTTTAAACTTAAGTCAAAAAAGCAGTTGATTAAAACTGAATGTTAGCTGCATGAATGCGGCCATTCGATTCTATGCGGTCTTTAATAATTTGTCTGTAAACAGCTTCATATCCGTTAACCATCTGGCTAACACTAAAGTTGTTTTCTACGTGTTTTCGACAGGTTTGACGATTGAGTTCCAAAGCTGGTGGAATCATTGTCGCCATTTCTGCATAGCTATTGCAGATAAAACCTGTTTTACCGTGGGCAATAACTTCAGGTACGGAGCCGAAATTCATGGCAATTACTGGCGTACCAGTTGCCATTGATTCAATCATTACTAAGCCAAAAGGTTCTTGCCAGCTAATGGGGAAAAGAGTTATCGCAGCATTACCCAGAAGTTCAGTTTTTTGGGGGTGGTTAATTTCACCGAGATATTCGATTTGCTCACCATCTATGTGAGGGAGAATCTCTTGTTCAAAAAACTCAGAGTATACTGCATCAACCTTTCCTGCCATCTTCAAGCGCCAACCAGTTTGTTTAGCAATGGCGATCGCATGGTGCGGGCCTTTATCTGGCGAAAAACGGCCTAAAAACGCTAAATATGAAGGTTGTAATGGTTTGGCTACAAATGGGTAATCTGCTAGCTCAATTCCGTTATAAACCGTGCCAACATAATTAAGATCGATTTGACGCTGCGAGTTACTAATGCTGATGTATGGTTGCTTTTGGTAGTAGCTAAATGCGTGACGGTTGTCAGTTGTAAAATTATTGTGCAGGGTGTGGACTGTAGCAGTTGCTGTTATCAAACTCGCTAAAGGTAATGCCGAAATTCCTACATGAGAATGGATAATATCGAATTGGTCAGCACGCTGGTAAACTTGGCTTAGTTCTAGCATTTCGTACACTGCATACTCTTTCACATTTGGGTCTAAGCGTAATGCACGTGGATAAACTGCTTCTAAATGAGCCAAAGTTTGAGAATCACCAGAGGCAAATAA
>NZ_JADEXF010000340.1 GCF_015207245.1 Nostoc cf. edaphicum LEGE 07299 | reverse complement strand
GGGTTCGGGGGTTGCTTCCTAGTGGCAAAATTAAGAGGCGGAAAGTGAGGGGTGGTAGTCGTCGGGCGAGAGTGAAGAAATAATTTTTTTAAACGCAAAGGAACGCTAAGGGAAGCGCAGAGGTACGCAGAGGTATGGAAAAGCAAGATGAGAGTTTGGCGGCGTTGCAGGAGTTGATTGAGGTGGTGGCGAAGTTGCGATCGCCTGATGGTGGTTGTCCTTGGGATTTGGCTCAAACTGCGGAAACTTTGACACCTTTTGTAATTGAGGAAGCTTATGAGGTAGTGGATGCAATTAAGAGTGGGGATAAGGGTGCGATCGCTGAGGAGTTAGGCGATTTATTATTACAGGTGGTATTACAAGCCCAAATCGCTAGTGAATCGGGGCAGTTTTCTCTTAAGGAAATAACTCAGGGGATTTCTCAAAAGTTGATTCACCGTCATCCTCATGTGTTTGGTGATGTGTCGGTGGCAAGTGTGGATGAGGTGCGGCAAAACTGGGAGCAAATCAAAGCTGCGGAAAAGGGCGAAGCATCTCCAGACGCGCAAAAATTTAGCGCTAAACTCGCTCGTTATGGGCGTACTCTTCCCCCACTGACGGCGGCGATGAAGATTTCTCAAAAGGCTGCTGCGATCGGGTTTGAATGGGAAAATATTCAGGGTGTCTGGGATAAGTTTCATGAGGAGTTGGGAGAGTTCCAGCAAGCTTTAGCTGAGGAAACACCCGAACGACAAGAAGCAGAATTAGGCGATTTACTATTTGCAGTGATTCAGCTCGCACGTTGGCATAATCTTGACCCCAGCACCGCTTTGCAAGGCACTAATCAACGATTTGTCCAGCGATTAGAAAAAATGGAGGCAGTTGTCGATCGCCCCCTTTCTGATTACAGTTTGAATGAGTTAGAAACTCTCTGGCAACAGGCAAAAGCTCAACTTGCTCAAGAAGGGTATTAGTCATTTGTCATTTGTCATTAGTTTTCTTCCCCTGCCCATTTCTTCTTCAAGATTTTTCAGCATCGAACCACTTATCATATAACGATTGATAAGTGCCATTTTCTTTGAGATTCAGCAGGGCCTGATTAATTGGTTTGCGGTAGGGACTGTTGTTGGGCAGGATGATGCCGTAGCTTTCTTCACGCAAGATACTGCCAACAATCTGTACTTTCCCTTTGCCTTCATTGGCAGTATAGAAGAGGAGTACAGGTGCATCAAACACTACGGCATCAGCTTTTTTTGTTTGCAAAGCATTGTAAGCTTGCTCAATCTTGCTAACTTCTAAAACTGAAATCTTATGTTCTCGCAGGTATGTGGCGGCTGTGCTACCCGCAGTTGTGGCCACTACCTTGCCGGGTAAATCGTCTATACTCCTGATATCGCCCTGAAGCTGTTGTACTGTCAATGAAGTAGTAGCGCTGGCTGTAAAGTAGGCGGCAAAAAGTACTCCGATGAACATCCAGACAATACCTACTAGGCGCCCCAGTACTCCTTTGGGCATTTCATCAGCTTGGGTTGCTAATGTGGCAGCTGCCCACCAACAGGCTTTGAAAATGCCAGGAAAGTATGATTTGGGAATCATCCCATCTTTATGATGGCGCTCAGATAACCAAATAATGTGGGCTGCTACGACAATTAAGACTAGAGCAACGCCTATTACCTGCAAGAGGCTAGTAGAGAAAAATAATTGCAAAATATTTGGGAAGGCGCTGTCGTTGGTTTCTGCGTTTCGTACCATTATTTGCAGCCCCCCAGCAAAAATGGGTAATGAGAAATCAAAATTCTGCTGGCGTTCGGCTGTAATCGAGATAGCTGAAATTCCCAAGTTGGCTTTGCTGTCCTTAATGGCAGAAAGCAGTTCTGGCACAGTGGAATATTCTATAAATTTAGACTCTACACCTATTTGCTTGGCGATGCTGCGCCAGAGGTCGATACTGAATCCCGATAGCTCACCTTTGTTTGGTATTACAAAGGGCGGTATAACTCGTGTAGCTACTAATAAAGGTTGTTGGAGTTTTGGGGATTGCTGGGGTTCCGGTTTTTGGGCCAGTCCTGGGGATGTCATTAGCAACAATGCTAGAATTCCACCTACTAGTCCTATGCAGGTATACAGTGCTAAGGAACGTCTGGTTTTGTTTTTATGGTCATATCATGCCAATCGGGCTTTTTCTCCCAGCCATAAGTTGGCGAAATCTAGTAGCGATCGCATTTATCATCAGAATTTTCTTAGGGTTGTGTGCATAATCTATTTATCATGCCCACCCCATACCAAATATCACGTTCATCATCTTTCTAAAACCAATTTTTTCAGATTTAGGGGGACTGAGGATTGGGAAAATAGATTACCTCGCCTGTAGTCGGGTTGATTGTTTCACATTTGCGTAGGCATAGTCCGCACTCCTCTACAAGACGCTGCGCGAACGACATGGTTCGACTCCGCTCACCAGCCGCTCAGTGACCATCGTAGACATCGCTTACATTATTTACCCACTCATGCTTTAATCAGTAACTTGATTGGGCCAAAATTGGCCTATTGTTCTGGGACTGTTGCTGTAAGCATCAGGCCCCCCTTAAGCTATAAAAACATTTGCTGAAATCTACCTAATATGTTTCTTGCTGTACAACACTATAGGTAGATTTCTTGATGAATTCTTTATTTTAAGATGGTAGTTAGAGGTTGAGAACTATTTTGTGTCTAATTCACTTTGTAGAACTGGCGTCGTCAAGACAAACCTCTATCTTTTGAGCAATAGGTTTAAGATCGGCTTTTAGCGTACATTTGGGTTTATATTTAGCCTGATGTTTTCTCTGGGGTGCGCTTGTTAGGTCTTAGCAAAGTGAGCAATATGAATGTAGACGGTTTTAGTCAACAAATAGAGATATTGCGCTCGCGGGTAACGGGATTAGTGCAAAGGACAGCAAGTGAGCCGTATTCACAGCAAGAGCTAACAGCAGAAGCTTTTGAGGAACTGCAAATCACTTTGGAAGAACTAAAAATCGCCTCCGAGGAACTACAAGCAACACGAATCGTAGTAGAGAAGGAGCGTCAGCGCTACCAAGAATTATTTGATTTTGCGCCTGATGGTTACTTGGTAACTGATACATTCGGCATTATCCTGGAAGCTAATCGTGCTGCGACCATGCAGCTCAATGTTTCACAGCGATTTTTGGTTGGCAAGCCGCTACTTACTTTCATCGCCCAGTCAGATCATCAAGCTTTTTTTAATTACCTAACTCAGTTGCAGCATATCAACCGAGGCGGGGAATGGGAAGTGTGTTTACAACCACGAGAAAAAATCTGTTTTGATGTAGCTTTGACAGTAGTTACCGTTCGTAATGAAAAAGGTAAGCCAATTGCTCTGCGCTGGCTAATGCGCGACATTAGCCAGCGTAAGCATTTAGAATTGCAGCGCCAGCAGTTATTTACCAATGAGCAAGCCGCCCGAATTGCAGCCCAAGCCGCAGAGAAACGCTCTAATTTTTTGGCTGAAGCAAGTAGTGTATTGGCATCTTCCTTGGATTATCGCACTACCCTAACCAGCGTCGCGCAATTAGCAGTGCCTACTCTTGCCGATTGGTGTATTGTAGATGTCATCGAACATAATTTGCCAGTTTTCACTAACTCAGTCATCGTTGCATCAGAACCAGCAAAGGAAGCATTGATCCGAGAACTTCAAGAACGCTATCCAATTCCTGTTGATGCTGATTATGGGCCAGCGAAAGTTTTACGGACTGGTAAGCCGGAATTGGTTACAAACATTCTTGAGTCTTCATTACAGAAAAAGTCTTCGGACGAAGAACACTTCATTCTGCTGCGCCAACTCCAAGTTAAGTCTCAGATGGTAGTGCCACTGTTAGTACGCGAACGCAAGCTGGGGACAATTCTATTTGCGTCTGCACAACCAGGACGCCATTATACTACTGTAGACCTAGAAATGGCTGAAGAACTTGCTCAACGAGCAGCATTCGCCATTGAAAATGCCCAGCTTTATCGGCAAGCCCAAGAAGCTAACCGCATCAAGGAAGAATTTTTAGCGATCGTTTCCCACGAACTTCGTACACCTCTCAATTCTATGCTGGGTTGGGTTCAACTAATGCGTAATCGAAAATGGGACGAAGCAACTACTTCTAAGGCATTGGAGATAATCGAGCGGAATGCCCAACTTCAAAGAAAACTGATTGAAGATATCCTAGATATCTCACGGATTGTACAAGGTCAAATTCGCCTAAATATTCGTAAAGTTGACCTTCTGCCTGTAATTCACACGGCAATTGAATCTGTACATCCCACATCTGAAATTAAGAATATTCAAATTGAATCTAATCTTGACTGTTCAGTTGGTCAAGTTATGGGTGATGCCGAACGTTTACAACAAGTTGTCTGGAATTTGCTCTCTAATGCCGTCAAGTTTACACCTAACGGAGGGCGAGTTGAAGTATATCTAGAACAGGTAAACTCAAATGCTCAGATAACTGTCTCTGACACAGGTAAAGGAATTAGTGCTGACTTTCTACCTTATATCTTTGAGCGCTTCCGTCAAGCTGATAGCACAACTACTAGAGTAGATAATGGTTTGGGGTTGGGGCTAGCGATTGTACACCATTTAGTAGAAATGCACTCAGGCACAGTCTACGCAGTTAGCGAAGGGGAAGGACAGGGAGCAATATTTACAGTGTTGTTACCTCTAGTAGAACCGCAACCAGAGCATTTAATTAAAAACAGTGAAGTAAAAGTCGATAATCTCCCAGTACTCAACGGCTTGCAAATACTTGTTGTCGATGACAATGCCGATACGCGGGAGTTAATTGCCTTCATTCTTGACCAGTCTGGAGGGCAGGTGACGGCAGTTAGCTCAGTAGGTGAAGCTCTGGAAGCGCTAGAACGATTAAAACCACATGTTCTAGTCAGTGATATTGGAATGCCAGATGAGGATGGTTATTCCCTGATTCGGAGAGTGCGGGCGCAGGAAACAGAGCAAGGGGAAAAGATTCTAGCTATAGCACTAACGGCATTTGCTAGAGAAGAAGAACACAGGCTAGCTCTACAAGCTGGATTCCAAGTTCATTTATCCAAGCCAGTTGAGCCAGAAGAGTTGGTGGCAGTGGTAGCGAACCTTACCAAAGGTAGCAAACAAGTTTAACGCACAATTAAGCTTTTGGCAGCAAATGCGATCGCCAAATCAACAAATGCGAACTCCAAATCAACAA
>NZ_JADEXF010000339.1 GCF_015207245.1 Nostoc cf. edaphicum LEGE 07299 | reverse complement strand
TTTCAGCCTGACGATGTGCCATATTGTAACGGTGCATCAACACATCACACTGATGACGTTCTATCATTTCTAATGCGATGGCTCGATTGTGTGTGGTGACTCCCACATAGCGCACAACTCCAGAGTCCTTCCACAAACGAAGTTCATCAAGCAACACCTGAACCTGGGTCATGTCATCAGCAGGGGAGACATATTCAATAAAAAACACATCCAACTGCTCGACATCTAGGCGATGGCGCACAGAGTCCAAGTAATTGCGTAAAGATTGTATATCTCGGTTTTCACTCCCCGTTGCCACCAAGACTTGCTCACGCTTTGTTAGCAACAAAGATTGTAAGCCACCCAAAAAGTTTTCAGATTCTAAATTGTAAAAGAAAAAGTAATTGATTCCCGCCTCAAATGCCAACAAAACAGTTGCAGCATCCATCGACTGTTGCCCTGCCAAACCGAGAATACTTGCTGGTTGTCCTTGTAGTGTTAATAATTCCACGGTCAACTGTTCGACTTCTTACTTTCAGTGTATAGGAATCATATTTGATTCATGAAAAAGTGTACGAAATAATACGGAAAGAGTTACCTGAGCGATGAACAGCAATAAGAAGTATTAAGTTGGTTGCAAACTAAGGAGATTTGAGAGCTTGGTGAACTGGAGTACAAATTGGATGCATGAATATTCTTAGAGGCTCATCTTTAAACAAAGCCACAAGTTCTATAACTCTGGGAGCAACGTCACATAAACAGGTCTATTTCAAAGGACAATATCTAAAGTAGATTTGGCAGATATGATAGCTAGCATCTGCTCTATATTTATAAGTAGGTGGGTGGAATTAATTATAAGATAGAAAAACTGCTAAATTGGCTTGTTATGCCTTGGTTCTGAGGTTGGCGTGGCTAATGAATTAATAGAGTATGGTATTTCTAAGCAAGATATAGTACTGGCTTATCAGCCTCCTTATATGCGAAAGCTGACAGAATTTGCAGTGGGATAAAGCAAGCGATGCACTCCAATTTTTGGGTGCGATCTAGAGCGATCATCCTCAGATAAAGTTAAGCGAATACTCTCGTAGAGATTTATTTTCAACCAATTATTTAAAACTCCCAAAGCTAAATTCAAGTTACTTTTTATTTTGAATTGCTTAGACTTTAGCTAGAGTTACAATCTCGAGCTGATCCTGATATTTACCCTGTCTTGCTTCATAACTAATAGCGCAGGGTTCGCCTTCTAAAAATAGCAATTGCACCACGCCTTCATTAGCATAGATGCGACAGTCTGCACTGGAAGAATTGGAAAATTCTAAAGTCAGATGACCACGCCATGCAGCTTCAGCAGGTGTTAGATTTGCGATGATTCCACACCTTGCATACGTAGATTTTCCAATGCAAATCACTGTAATATTCTCAGGAACCTCTAGTTTTTCTAAAGCAACCCCAAGTCCATAGCTATGAGCAGGTAAAATAAAGTAACTGCCACTGGCATCTGTATGCAGTGCTGTTGGCTCCAGATTCTGGGGATTAAAGTTTTTGGGATCGACTACAGTTCCGGGGATGTGGCGAAAAATGCGGAACTCAGCGGAAGAAAGGCGTATGTCGTAGCCATAAGAAGATAAACCGTAGCTAATTACAGGTTGAACTGCTACAGACTTATCTTTTTGCACTTTTCGGATTAGGCTTGGCTCAAAGGGTGAAATTAGACCCTGTTGAGCCATTTCAGTAATCCAGATATCGTTTTTAATCACAACTTCACAGCTAATTCAAACCGAATTACTAGGATATCGTGAATTGAGTATTTTGTTTAAGGTCGATAACTCCGGCGGATTTCTGTAATTTGATCTGCCACATCGAGAAGAGATTTAGGCATCTCTGGCCCTGTGAGAATGATATCGACGTGGGGGGGGCGTTTTGCCAAAAACGCTAAAACTTCCGTTTCAGGGATTAAACCAAAGTTAATCGCTAAACTTAACTCATCTAACACTACGAGAGAATACTTACTCTCACACACTACTTGTTGTGTATACTGCCACAGCTTTTGTAAGGCTTGGTTTTCCGTATCGTCTAAATGTGCTGTATCGATACAACGAGGCAAATCACAGCGAATCCAATCTAAATTTTGTCCTAATTGTATGGGTCGATCCTGTCCTTGGCGGATACCCCCTTTGAGGAACTGCACTATTAATACTGGCGTTCCTTGTCCTGCTATTCTCAGTGCTTGAGCCATGACACTCGTAAAAAAGTTGCGATGGGAGCTAGTGAAAACTTGCACTAGTCCTTCTACTGGATATGGTAAGGTAAGGGGTGAATTTATACTTGGAGTTTCTAGCTGGGCAACCATAAGGTAAAGTTCAAAAAATTACAATAAATTAAATGTTTGTGCTGGCGGTACTTATTACAACTCTGCCTGTATAATCTATCTGTTTTTCACAGGTGTGGTGAATTTTGCAAATTGCATTCTTAGTCAAACACTACGTTTGTATTGAAGTCAAGAGTTATTTTGATTTAAATTTTCGTCTTTTCTCGGTCATGAGTTGTCAAAATGAAAACATAAGAGTTACAGTCCCAATTATTCAAAAAGCTAGGTAGAACATCTGAAAATTGCTAAATGTTAGATTTGCTGGTTATTTAGGCAAAACAGACTTAGCTAGTAGTAGATTTGACAGGATGAGGAGTAAATTGTTGTGAGATTGGTGATTCTGGGAGGTTCAGGATCGGGGAAAAGCACTCAAGCACAAAGGCTTTGCAGATACCTTGATATTCCTCTGATTTCCACAGGTGACATTTTACGCTCAGCAATATCTGGCAATCAGCCCCTGCCGGAATTTCGATGGTTGGAAGCCGATCCCCGGACTTCTCTTTCGGTTTACGCTAGCTTGAGTGAACTAGGCTACCACGCACGACCCTATATGCAAAAAGGGGAGTTAGTTCCAGACGAAATGATCGTTGAATTGATCCGAATTCGCCTCAGACAACCAGATATTAATTGCGATTGGGTGTTAGAAGGCTATCCCCGTACTGCCTTCCAAGCTGAAGAATTAGATTTTTTATTGGATGATTTAGGGCAAAAGTTAGATTGGGCAATTTATCTCCAAGTCCCGGAAGCAGTTATGGTTAGTCGATCCTTGGGGCGATCGCTACCAGATGACCAACCAGAAATCGTACAGCGCCGTGTAGAATTATTCTACGATCGCACCATTCCCATCCTAGAATATTACGACCGTCGTCGCTGCTTGTTGACCATCAACGGCGACCAGTCACCAGAGATGGTGCAGCAAAATATTTTGACTCTGCTTTCAGTTCCTTGAAGAGTGCTGAGTGCTGAGTGCTGAGTGGGAGAGTTAGGAGTTAGGAAAAATTCTTGCCAATGCCCAATGCCCAATAACACTAAGGTAATCTTAAGGCAGTATTGTAAAACTTGAGGCAATTCCAATGGCTTGGCAGCGTCCTGACGGTCGGATTTCCTACGAACTACGTCCGATTAGCTTTCACCCCAGTTTCACCCGCTTTGCCCCCGGTTCTGTTCTTGCAAGATGCGGTGATACGCAAGTACTTTGTACTGTTAGCGTTAATAAGGGAGTTCCAAAGTTTCTTGAAGGAACTGGTAAAGGCTGGCTAACTGCTGAGTACCGAATGTTACCATCCGCTACCCAAAAACGCCAAGAAAGGGAATTATTGAAATTATCTGGACGGACGCAAGAAATTCAACGTCTAATTGGACGTAGCTTACGCGCAGCAGTGGATTTTGAGGCACTGGGAGAACGCACGCTGACTGTGGATGCTGATGTGTTGCAAGCAGATGCCGGAACTCGGACAACAGCCATTACAGGCTCCTTTGTGGCTTTGGCTCATGCGATTTCTAAATTATTGCAAGAGGGCGTATTGGAGCGATCGCCTTTATGTGGACAAGTAGCGGCAGTTTCCGTAGGATTACTGGAGGGAGAGCCATTTTTGGATCTAGATTATATCGAAGATGTGGCTGCAACAGTAGATTTTAATGTGGTAATGAATCAGCACCTGGAAATTATTGAAATCCAAGGAACAGCCGAAGAAGCCAGCTTTAGCCGCACTCAGTTAGATCAACTGCTAGATGTCGCCCAAAAAGGAATTCAGGAATTGTTAATTGCCCAACGTGAAGCGATCCCTAACTGGGAAGCGTTGTTTGTGATTAATTAATTTTATTAATTTTTAATAAGAATTAATAAATGTATCCTTTATGGCGTTAATCAACAAAGTATCAAGTAACTGGATGTAAATAAAAATAATCATGAGAGTAGTTAGTACGACTGACTACTGAAAACTTACCGTTGAAGGTGATAAGGAGGTCTACGTTTTTCCAGCTTACTTAATCCACGATGTTAAATGTTTCAAAAGTTAAAAAGGGGAATTGTAATAAGTTCGGTATTGTATTGCCAGAAGCCAGCAATATGATGATGAAACCATGAACAAAACCGTTGAAGTTCTACCGGATCAGCCGGCGCTGGTTGCACGAGCGCTAGAATTAATTCTGTCTAAGTTAGAAACTGCGATTGAGCAGCGTGGGCGCTTTACCATCGCCTTGTCTGGTGGCAGTACACCTAAACCGTTATACGAAGCGATTGCTACTCAGAAACTGCCTTGGGATAAAATTCATATATTCTGGGGAGATGAGCGTTACGTACCACCAGATCACCCCGATAGCAATGAACTGATGACGCGTCGTGCGTGGCTAGATCGCGTTGATATCCCAGCGGCTAACATTCACCCCGTACCAACTTTAGAAGCCAATCCCGAACTGGCTGCTGCCAAGTATGAACAACATCTCAAAGAATTTTTCAATTCTTCTGGGGTGGAGTTTCCCCCCTTGGATGTAGTATTACTAGGAATGGGTGATGATGCACATACTGCATCTTTGTTTCCCCATACAGAGGCTCTTAAAGTACGCGATCGCCTTGTAACTGTGGGTAACAAAGACGGAAACCCCAGGATAAGTTTCACATATCCCTTCATCAACTCTGCTCGTAGCGTGATTTTTCTGGTTGCTGGTGCTAATAAACGACCAGCTTTAGCGCAAGTCTTTGCACCTGTAGCTGATGACTTCACTTACCCATCCCGCTTAATTAAACCCCAAGGAGAACTTTGGTGGCTGCTGGATGCGGCAGCAGGTTTGGAACTTCAACATTAAACTTGGGAATTGGGCATGGAGCATTGGGCATTGAGTTATTCTGCTTGTTTG
>NZ_JADEXF010000338.1 GCF_015207245.1 Nostoc cf. edaphicum LEGE 07299 | reverse complement strand
CTGTAGATTATTAGGTCTATCAAACTATTAGTATAAAATTACGGTATAGTTTGACACTCCCATTCAGCTTGCAGGCGCTAATAATATTTTGGGTAGCCCAAAGCTTAACAGCTTTCCCGGCGGGAAAATCTGACGCGCTTCTGGTCGCCCAAGCTTTAACTCAATGACAGTTTGAACGTTAGACGCTCAAGCGGTCATTGCTGGCTGTAACTTTTCGTCCTCACTGCCCAAGTTTTAGTATTTAAACTCGACGGCGCTTGGGTGGACGGCAACCATTGTGAGGAATGGGGGTAATATCCCGAATCAGTGTAATTTCCAGTCCTGCTCCTTGAAGCGCCCGGATAGCGGTTTCTCTACCTGCTCCTGGTCCACTAACCATTACTTCAATTTGGCGCATTCCTTGATCGATAGCTCGACGGGCTGCACTTTCCGCTGCGGTCTGCGCTGCAAAGGGAGTTCCCTTTTTTGCTCCCTTAAAACCGCTAGAACCAGCACTGGCCCAGGATATGACATCTCCATTTTGATCGGTAATGGTGACAATGCTATTGTTAAAAGTAGACTGGATGTAGGCCATTCCACTGGGTACATTCCGTTTCTGCTTCTTGCTCCCGGTTTTTTTAGTTGGTTGTCTCGCCATACTTGTTTAGTTGATTTAAGGTAAAACTTGCTCGGATTAGCAAGCGTTGCAAAATTATTTCCCTGGAGCCTTCTTCTTCCCGGCCACTGTCTGCCTTCTGCCTCGACGGGTTCTGGCATTAGTGCGAGTTCTTTGGCCTCTGACTGGTAAGCCCATGCGATGACGACGACCTCTGTAGGTACCAATGTCAACTAAGCGCTTGATGTTCAAAGACTCCAAGCGCCGCAAGTCGCCTTCAACTTGATAGTTGGTTTCTATTTCCCCTCGTAGGGCTGTTACATCGGCATCACTTAAGTCCTTAACGCGGGTGTCTGGGTTTACACCAGTTGCCGCTATAATTTCTTGAGCGCGTGATAATCCAATTCCGTAGATATAAGTCAGACCGATCTCAACGCGCTTATCGCGTGGAAGGTCTACTCCGGCAATACGTGCCACAATGAACTCTCCCTATTGTTGTCGCAATTACTGTTGGTTGGAAAAACGTGATTAATCGCGTCTTTTCGTTTTAATGATGATATGCGTCCTGCAACTAGCTCTGTTGGTAAGAGCGTTATCCTTGACGTTGTTTGTGCTTGGGGTTTACGCAAATCACCATAACGCGACCACGACGTTTGATCACGTTACATTTTTCACAAATTTTCTTGACTGAGGCTCTAACTTTCATGCCTTTTATTTTTTGACTCCAAATATAAAATTATAGCATTTCTAGGGGAATTAATCCAGTTAAATGACTAAGAAACAGTCAAAAAAATGGTTTTATGGTAAAATTCTCTACATATACTTACTTCTTTCGTAGTCGATAGGTAATTCTGCCTTTGGTCAAGTCGTAAGGAGTTAACTCTACCTTGACGCGATCGCCGGGCAAAATCTTGATATAATTTCGGCGAATCTTGCCGGAAATGTGTGCTAGCACGTTAAAGCCATTGTCCAAGTCAACGCGAAACATCGCATTGGGCAAGGACTCTGTAACCGTGCCTTCCATTTCAATCAAATCTTGCTTAGACAATTTGTTTTTTCCTCAACTCAACAATTTCGTGTTCAGTTGCAGCGCTTCATCTGCAAAACAACACATTTTAAGAAATATATCAACAGTTTATTAATATATCTTAGCTAAAATTGATCTTTTTCTTGGGAGCAGTGAGGGGAGAGCCGGGAATTATCTACTCCCTACTTCCCCTCGTTTTCAGGAAGCGATTACCTTTTGTAGTTCACCAGTTACATCTTCTTGGGATTGATTGCCATTGACTGTTAGGAGTTTTTTGCGATCGCCATAATAATCAATTAGAGGTGCAGTTTCAGCGCGGTATACTTCTAAACGACGACGAATCACCTCTTCGGTATCATCTTTTCGTCCTCTAGCTAGCAAACGTGCGATGACAATTTCATCTGGTGCATCTAAATTGACTACCCTTTCGCCACCTTGATGTATTGCTTCCAGTAACTTCTCCAGAAAAGCTGCTTGGGTCACTTTTCGGGGAAATCCATCCAGAATCCAACCATTTTTGGCATCTGGTTGACCGAGACGTTCCTGTACCAAGTCCTGCACTAGCTGGTCGGGAACTAACTCACCGCTATCAACATAACTTTGAGCTTTAATTCCTAAAGGAGTCTGCTCTTTCATGGCTTGTCTTAATATTTCACCCGTAGAAATATGGGGAATATTTAAGTGTTCAGCCAAAGTTTGAGCTTGTGTTCCTTTACCCGCTCCAGGTGGCCCCAAGAAGATTAATCGCGTCACTATTATTTCACCATTCCTTCATAGCGCTGAGAGATGACATAAGTTTGGACTTGTTTGGCTGTCTCAATTGCCACACCAACTAAAATTAACAAAGATGTCGCACCTATCCCCTGGAAAGTTTTCACATTTAAAGCGCTTTCCACGGCGGTGGGGATAATCGCAACGAAGCCCAAAAAGATCGCACCCAAAAAAGTGAGTCGGTTGGACACGCGTTCTATATACTCGCTAGTTGCCTTACCGGGACGAATTCCGGGAATACTAGAACCCATTTTCTTCAAGTTCTGCGCCACATCTACTGGGTTGAGAATCAACGAAGAATAAAAGTAGCTGAAGAAAATGATGGAAACCATGTACACCAAGGCATAGACCCAGGAGCTAGAACCGCTTGGACTCAAATAAGTGTTAACTATATTCGCCAAATCGGCATTTTTAGTAAAATTGGCGATCAGCAGTGGCAAACTGAGGATGGCAGCAGCAAAAATAATTGGCATTACACCGCCTTGATTTAGCCGCAGGGGCAAATAGCTGCGCTGCTCTGCTAAAACTCTCCGACCTACTTGGCGACGAGCTGAAATAATTGGGATGCGGCGCATTCCTTCTTGAACAATCACAATACCAACAATTGTTGCTAGGAAAACTAAGATCAGTACGATCACTCGACCTACTGTTTCCCGACCACCTACTTGTACCAAGTCGATGGTATCGCCTAAAGCTTTTGGTAATGAAGCAACAATGTTGACAAAAATCAACAATGATGCGCCGTTACCAATGCCTCGTTCTGTAATTAGTTCTGATGCCCACATCACGAACATAGAACCAGCAGTCAGAGCGATCGCAGTTTCAGCTACGAAGATTGGCCCTGGCTTTAAGGCGAATTGCTGAAGGAATAATGCCGAAAAAGCTGTACTTTGAAGAATTGCCCAAACTACAGTGACATAGCGGGTAATTTGCGATATTTTTCGCCGACCTGCTTCACCTTCATTTTTCTGTAAATTTTCTAAAGATGGAATTGCCGCGGTGAGCAATTGGATGATAATAGACGCATTAATGAAGGGTAAAATTCCTAAAGCAAAGACTCCCAAAGTCGAAAGTCCTCGCCCGGAAAATATATCCAATAAGCCGAATATGGAATTACTGCCCGATATGGCTTCGGCAAATCTCGGTCTATCAATCCCTGGAACGGGTAAGAAAATACCCAGGCGAACCAAAATTAAAATACCGACGGTGACAAGCAGCCTACCTCTGAGGCCAGCTGCCTGCGCCATCTGCATAAAAGTTTCTTGAGCCGTTGGGGCTTTATCTCGACTGATCATAGAGTGCTACCTTTATAGTGAACCAAGCACTGGCAGCGAGTTGGCTTGCATTTAAGTGCGCTGTTCCGGCTCACTCATAAGACTTCACAACTACCACCAGCTGCCTCAATTTTGCTACGAGCTGAAACTGTAAAAGCTGCCGCTTGTACCTTGAGCGGAATGCTCAATTCCCCGTTACCTAAAACTTTCAGTGGCCCTTTGACAGCAGTCAGGATACCTGCGGCTTTCAACGAGGTCAAAGTTACTTCCGTATTCGCGGGAAGGGAAGCTAGCTTCTCTACATTAATCGTAGTGTAAATCTTCTGATTAACAATCGGAAAGCCCTTCAGCTTAGGTAAGCGGCGGTACAATGGCTGTTGACCACCTTCAAAACCTGGTCGAGTACCACTACCAGAACGAGATTTTTGACCCCGCATACCTAGACCAGCACTAGCGCCTTGTCCGGCAGAAATACCTCTAGCTACACGCTTCTTGCGTTTCTTTGAGCCTTTTTGCGGCTTAACATCATGGAGTCTCATAAGTTATCAAGTTCTCATTTGTCGTTTGTCATTTGTCGTTTGTCATTTGTCATTTGTCCTTTGTTATTCACTAATGACTCATGACCAATGACTAATGACTAAATTAGATGTAGAGATTTTGAATAGGAATACCGCGATCTTCGGCGACTTCAGCAAGGGTACGCAGTGTAGATAAGGCATTAACTGCGGCTCTAGCATTATTGAGCGGATTGTTGGAGCCTAGTTGTTTGGCTAAGACGTTACGAACTCCTGCTAATTCCAACACAGTTCGCACAGCACCACCCGCAATTACCCCAGTACCAGGCGCGGCTGGACGCATAATCACTTTTGCACCGCCACCAACACCATCAATAGGATGAGGGATGGAGTTGGATTTGGTGATTGGGATATCAATGAGGTGTTTTTTGCCGTCGGCTACGCCTTTTTTGACGGCGCCAATTACATCTGAAGCTTTGCCTACTCCAACTCCAACCTGACCGCGTTCATTACCAACGACAACGATCGCTCGGAAGCTGAGTTTTTTACCACCTTTGACCACTTTACTTACGCGGCGGATTTGGATAACCCGCTCTTGCCAAGTGGTTTCTTCTTTTTTGGCACGCTTTGTTCTACTTTTACGCTCTGTTGCCATAATCTATGCTCTGGTGAACGTCAGTTGTCAGTTGTCATTTGTCATTTGTCCTTTGTCATTTGTCCAATAACTAATGACTAATGACCAATGACTTTAGAAATCTAAACCAGCTTCGCGTGCTGCATCAGCTAGTGCTTTGACACGACCATGATATAAGTTACCACCGCGATCAAAGACTACTTTGGTAATGCCTTTTTCTAGCGATCGCACTGCGATCAACTTACCAACTTGCACCGACGCGTCGCGGTTTGCACATGACGCTAAACTAGATTTCAACTCTGGTTCTACGGTCGATGCAGCCACAATGGTTTGATGCTTAGTATCATCAATCAGCTGGGCATAAATATGCTCATTAGAACGGAATACCGC
>NZ_JADEXF010000337.1 GCF_015207245.1 Nostoc cf. edaphicum LEGE 07299 | reverse complement strand
AAACAATTGGTATTGCACCTTTGATGACTGAACTAGCAGAAGGGCTGGTGAGGCGAGGGCACCAAGTGCGGGTAATCACAGGTATGCCTAACTATCCTCAGCGTCAGATTTACGATCGCTATCGGGGTAAGTTATACGTTACTGAAGAGAAAAACGGTGTCAAAATTCAGCGTAGTTACCTGCGGATTAAATCTAAACCTAACCTTATAGATCGGCTACTGCTAGAGTTGAGCTTTGTCTTTACAAGTTTGCCACAAGCTCTCAAAGGTGAGCGACCTGATTTAATTCTCTTAACAGTGCCACCGTTACTCGTTTGCTTACCTGCAACTTTAATAAGTTGGCTATACAACTGTCCAGTAGTGCTGAATGTGCAAGATATCCTCCCGGAAGCTGCTGTGCGTGTTGGGCTAATTAAGAATAAGTTGATGATTCAAGCTCTGGAAGCTTTAGAAAAATTTGCCTACCGAACTGCACACACCATTAGCGTGATTGCTGATGGTTTTGTAGATAATTTAATAAATAAAGGTGTACCTGTTAATAAAATTGCCTGCATTCCAAATTGGGTAAATCTAAATTTTATCCGCCCTTTACCGAAGGAGAATAACTCCTGGAGAGCTTCCCATCAACTAGATGATAAATTTGTAGTACTTTATTCAGGTAATATTGCTCTCACCCAAGGCTTGGAGACAGTTATAGAAGCAGCAGCTCGGTTGCGTCATATTAATGATATTGTCTTTGTCGTAGCCGGCGAATCCCAAGCTCTCGAAAGATTGCAAAAACATTGTCTTGCTTGTGGTGCAGATAACGTTTTGCTTTTACCATTGCAACCGCGAGAAAAACTACCGCAAATGTTGGCAGCCGCAGATGTCGGCTTGATTGTGCAAAAGAGCAATGTGATTTCTTTCAATATGCCTTCTAAAATACCACTGTTGTTAGCCAGTGGTCGCCCAATTGTCGGTTCAGTTCCCGCCACTGGGACTGCTGCCAAGGCTATTCAAGAAAGTGGCGGGGGTATTATCGTTAAGCCAGAGTCAGCAGATGCTTTAGCCACTGCGGTATTAGATTTATATAATCAGCCGGAACTAGCAGCAAAATTAGGGCGTGAAGGAAGAAAGTTTGCCGTAGAAAAGTATTCCTTTGAGCAAGCGCTAGATCGGTATGAAGAGTTATTTTATGATGCGATCGCCAAAGGAGCAACAACTTTGGATATCTTGCCCGAATTGAGTTCTAAGAAATCACTTGTTGAGCAAGAGCTTTTGGTACATACCTTGCCCCTTGCGCGCATGGTATCTCAAAGACAAATGACAAATGACAAATGACAAATGACAAATTCAGATCGACTGAAAAAAACTGACCAAAGGTTGATTGCCTTATTGAGCGATCGCATATCATTATTAGCAGCATCAGAACAACCTTCTCTAGATCAACAACTGGCTGATGTCGCTCCCCTACTCGCTGAAGCTGGTATTCCTGAGTCTGTTTGGGCAGGTGTGCTAAATAGTTGTCATACTACTCTAATTCCTAAATATAGAACTAATCATGTCGCTCCTCGACAAATTACCATCATCGGTGGACGCGGCAGGATGGGAAGATTATTTAAAGAACAGCTTTCGCTAGTAGGTCACAATGTTAGCGTTCTCGAACATGAAGATTGGGAATACGCAGATAAATTGTTAAATCAGACAGAATTAGTTTTAATCAGTGTTCCTATTGAATATACAGTTGATGTTATCAAGCGTGCAGCTAAATACCTCGCCCCAACTACCGCTTTGTGTGATATTACGAGCGTAAAAACACAGCCAACTCAAGCAATGCTCGAACACCATTCCGGCCCAGTCATGGGTTTACACCCAATGTTTGGGCCAAATATAAAATCACTTTTTGGACAAAAAGTAGTGGTGTGTCCAGGTCGAAACGATGATTCATTTCAATGGTTTTTAGACTTTATTAAAAGTCAAGGTGGAGAGTTAATTGTTTGTACGCCTGAAGAACACGATCAAATGATGGTGATTGTTCAAGCAACGCAACATTTCTGTAGATTTAGTCTTGGCATTTTTTTAGCACAATCAAAAGTTGATATACAGCAGACTTTAACAATGTCAACTCCTAACTACCGTCAAGAAATTGACATTGTTAAGCGTTTATTTTCCCAAAACCCTCACTTATGTGTGGATATTATGCTAGCTACAGAAGAAAGGTGTGATGCAATTAGTTTTTTAGCTGATACTTATAGTCGTTTAGCGAAACTAGTAGCGATGAAAGATAGAGAAGCATTAATTCAAGAATTTGACAAGGCTCAAAGCTTTTTTGAAGAGAAAATCACCAGTTTTATGCAGCCTTTAAATACAATTGCTATTCAACGAGATTTTCAACCAAAGCTGCACACAAATATTAGCATTTAAATAAATATAAATATGCTGATAGACATCTTTCACGATACCGTTTGTCCTTGGTGCAGAATTGGGAAAAAACATCTGTTTGATGCACTGGCACAACGGCAAGAACAAGAAGTACATATCCGCTGGCATCCTTTTCTTTTGGACAATACTGTTCCTGCGGAGGGATACGAATTCCGCAGCTTTATGCAAAATAGAAAAGGGATTAAAGCAGAAGAAATACAACAGATATTTGATAATGCGCAACGCGCAGGTGAGGCGGCTGGAGTTAAGCTAGATTTTGATAAAATCCGTTTGGCTGTCAATACTAAGCTTTCTCATCAACTGATTGCTCTTGCACCCGCAAACGTAAAAAACGATGTCGTCGAAGCTATTTATCAAGCTTACTTTGAAGACGGTTTGAACATTGGAAATTTTGACGTTATTGTTGCCATCGGTACAGCGTATCAGATGGATGCTAGCGAATTAAAGTCGCAATTAAACGATCGCGCGGTGAGTGATGCAGTTATTGCTGAATCAACATTTGCTCGGTTAAATGGCATCAACAGCGTGCCGTTCTTCGTTATCAATGACAAAGTTAAGGTAAATGGTTCTCACTCAGTAGAGGTATTCCTGGAAACTTTGAATCGTGCTGCACTTTTAGATATACCTGCAAAAATATGATAGTTGACATCAAGCAAAAAAGTAGATTAATTCATCAACGTGTTTCGGTTACTTTTAACTACGAAGTTTACTTCACGCAAAATTTATTTGAGTTAAAAAATCCCACTTTAGCCCAAGTGATTGGTGCGGATGAGGAGACAAAGCCGAAGAAAATATTTGCAGTGGTAGACGCAGGAATATTAAAGTATCAACCTGAGTTGGTGAAGCAATTAGTCGCGTATACCAAGTTTTATGCAGAGGTACTAGCGATCGCAGCCCAACCAATGATAATTTCGGGAGGAGAAGCTGCTAAAAACGATCGCACTTTAGTAGAGGAAATCCAGCAACAGATTGAAGCCGCCGGATTATGTCGCCACTCTTACATATTAGCGATCGGGGGCGGGGCGGTATTGGATTTGGTAGGATATGCAGCTGCAACTGCTCACCGGGGAATTCGTCTAATTCGGGTTCCAACAACGGTGTTGGCGCAAAATGATTCTGGGGTTGGCGTCAAAAACGGCATCAATGCCTTTGGTAAAAAGAACTTTCTCGGTACATTTGCGCCACCTTATGCAGTTATAAATGACTCTGCGTTCTTGACAACACTAGACGATCGCGATTGGCGTTCTGGAATCGCAGAAGCAGTCAAAGTGGCGCTGATTAAGGATGCTAGCTTTTTTGATTTTATCCACTTTCACACCGCAGCTCTAAGGCGGCGAGATATGGATGCTATGCAACAGGTTATCTATCGTTGCGCTCAGTTGCATTTAGAACATATTGCTAATGGCGGCGATCCTTTTGAGATGGGTTCGTCTCGTCCCCTAGATTTTGGACATTGGGCGGCTCATAAACTGGAGCATTTGACAAATTATCGCTTGCGTCATGGCGAAGCAGTTGCGATCGGTATTGCTTTGGATAGCACTTATTCTTATTTAGCAGGATTGCTGGATTGTTCGGAGTGGCAACGGATATTAAATACTTTATCAGCGTTAGGTTTCACGTTGTATGTGCCCGAACTGGCTGATAAGTTATCGCAATTGGAAGATCCTAATTGTTTGTTTCGGGGTTTGACTGAATTCCGCGAACATTTAGGTGGAGAGTTGACTTTGACGCTCTTAAAAGGGATTGGAAAAAGAATTGAGGTTCATGAGGTGAATTTGTTGTTGTATAGGCAAGCAATATCGCTATTACGGGAATTGAGGGGGGAATTTTAAACGCAGAGGTAGACGCTCTGCGGCTGCCGTTCGCAGAGCGTCCCGTAGGGTAGGAACGCAGAGGTTTTATGAGACGATTTACTACTTTTGGGGGAGGCGGATTTTTTTAAATAGGTTCGTTGGTAAATGTACTAGAAAAGCAGTATAAAAAGCAAATAAAATGACACACAATCGAAAAATTAGTCAATGTATTATCTGGTTGTTATCTAGTATTCTTAAATAAGAAGCAAAAAGTTTTTGATTACATCTTTTAAAAAAATATGTTGACTTAGATTGTAAAAAATTATCTAAGTCTTTTCTAGGTTTGAAAATAACTACTAATAATGATTAATGGTTGTTGCTTAATTATTGACTAAGAAATATTCTAGAGAAATTACTCATGGTTTTTGATTCACGTTCTTATAAAACCCTTGGCGGTGTAAATGTTTATCGTTCCATCACTGAAGTTAAGATGGACACTGCCCTCGATGATATTCTGTTCCATTTAAATTCTCAGCGTGGAGGGTTACTAAGGAGTAGCTACGAATATCCAGGCAGATATAAAAGATGGGCAATCGGATTTGTCAATCCACCATTAGAGTTGGCTACACAGGATAATGCTTTCACTTTGATAGCGTTGAATGAACGCGGTCAAGTACTTTTGCCATTCCTTTTAGAGCACCTATCCCAGTCAGAACAAATTGAGAACATCACCCAAGAAGATAACTGTATTGTAGGCTTTATTAAACCTTCCGAAAAATTATTTACTGAAGAAGAACGTAGTAAACAGCCTTCATCATTTACAGTTGTTCGCGAAATTCTATATACTTTCTCCAGTCAAGAAGACGAGCATTTAGGCTTGTATGGTGCATTTGGTTATGACTTAGTTTTTCAGTTTGAACCAATTACCCAACATTTGGATCGTCCAACAGATCAGCGCGATTTGGTGCTTTATTTGCCAGATGAATTGATTGTTGTTGACTATTACCAG
>NZ_JADEXF010000336.1 GCF_015207245.1 Nostoc cf. edaphicum LEGE 07299 | reverse complement strand
GTACTAGATCGTTGGTCGTTTACTTTCGAGGACCTCTGTTGCTTTCTGCCCAGAAAGTGGGCGGTAGAATAAAAAGCCCTGTACCTCCTCGCAGTTGATAGATTTCAAGAATTCCAATTCCTCTTCCTTCTCTACCCCTTCGGCTGTTAACTTTAATCCTAAGCTGTGTCCCAAGGTAACTATGGCCTGGATAATATGAGCTACTTTGGTATCCTGCGTCAAATATTGAATGAAAGATTTATCTATTTTCAGATTGTGGAGTGGCAAAAGCTGTAGGCGCGAGAGCGAGGAATGACCTGTACCAAAGTCATCGATGGAGATGTAAACACCCATCTGCTGTAGCTCCTCTAACACCTTTGTGGTAAAACCCAAGTCCTCAATCGCTGTGGTTTCCATAATTTCTAATTCTAAAAAGCGAGCTTCTAGACCTGTTTGTTCTAAAACCTTGGCTATAGTCTCTACCAATTTGGGTTGGCGGAATTGCTTCAGAGAAAGATTGACAGCGATCATAATCGGTGGCAATCCAGCATCTTGCCATGCTTTATTTTGTCTACAGGCCGTCTGTAGAGTCCATTCGCCGATGGGGACAATTAACCCACTTTCTTCGACTAGGGGAATGAACACACTGGGGGCAACTAATCCCATCTCTGGGTGCTGCCAACGCAACAGAGCCTCCATACTAGTAATTTCCCCTGTGGCAATGTTCACACGAGGTTGATAGTACAGCGTAAATTCATTGCGTTCTAGGGCATAGCGCAAGCTCTTTTCTAAAGTCAGCAGTTCAGGATTTTTAGCACTCAGGGAGACACTGTAGAATTGGTAGTTATTCCGTCCTTTGTCTTTGGCGTAGTACAAAGCGGCATCTGCGTGCTGAATTAGTGTTTCGGCGTCAGGGCTGTTATTATCAAGTACGGCAATACCGAGGCTGGCAGTCACATAAAGTTCATGCCCTTGAAGATCAAAGGCATCCTCAAAGGCTTGTAAGATTCTCTGCGCCACCAAAGTTACCTCTTCAATATCATTGACTCGTGGCAGTAAAATAGTAAATTCATCGCCTCCCCAACGGGCTACAGTATCTCCGCCTCTGAGTGAGTCTTTTAATCTTTGAGAGACGCTTTGTAACAATTGATCCCCCAGAGTATGCCCTAGAGTATCATTAATGACCTTGAAGCGATCCAAATCGAGGAAAATTACAGCTAAACTTTCGCCATTGCGAGTGGCGTTGGGCAGAGTTTTACTGAGCAGCTCATTAAATAGTAGACGATTGGGCAACCCTGTCAGCATGTCATGGAGGGCTTGATAGCGAATCTTTTCTTCTACTTGTTGACGCTGCCGCGCACCAATAATACTGGCGGCCATGGTCAAAAGAGTAGATTCTTCATGCTTTGACCAATGACGCTCAAAGGTGCAGTCTGCCAAGCCAAGATACCCCCAGAAATCATTATCCAAGCGAAGAGGTACCAAGAGAAGGGATTTAATGCCATCTCGAATCAGGAATTCTTGTTCGGCGACAGGAAATTTTGGGGTAATTCCGCTAATGGACTGGCCGCTAGAGAGAACTGTGTACCAACGGGCTAATTCAGAAGCTTGATAAGGCTGATTCTGCCAATGGTGGTGGGTAGATTCAATAAAAGATTGCGTCCATTCAAACCGGAGGCTGACTGCTATTTCCTCTGTAACAGGATGGCGATGGTTCTGAAAGAGATAGGCACGATCTGCCTTGGCAGCTTCGCCCAGTACAGCGAGAGCTCGATCGATACCAGTTTCATAATTCATTTCTCCTAGCAAATAATTGGCAGCTTCTGCAACTGCTTGTAACAAGCGATCGCGCTGGCGCAATTCAGCTGTAGCTTGCTTTTGCTCTGTAATATCCCTAATAATAAAAGTTCTAATTAAATCACTTTCAGGAAGATAGAGAACAGATTGTTCAAAAACTTCTGTACCTACTTCTACCTCCCGCACAAAAGAATTTTTTTCTAGATTGTTAACTCCAATCAACAGTCCCGTTAAGATCGGGTGTTCTGTCCCAACTTCCCTAAGATTGGGAAACTTGATAGCTGCGGCTGGATTGAGATAAGTAATTCTTCCCTCGAAATCCATCTCAATAATTGGATTGGGAATGAGTTCAGGAAAGGATGCTAGCCTAGCTAGAGCAGACTCACTAGCTGCTTCAAAGCTGGGATCGATAGCTAAGGTTTGAAAAGGATTGGCAGGACTGCCTTGCTCTGATAAAAAACCAGATAAATCTTCAACATCAAAAGATTCAGAAAATACTTGTTCTGAAATATTGGAAATAGCATAATATTTAGCTTGAGCTTTATTACTACCAAAAGCAATGATGTCTCCATGCCTAAGATTATGAGAAAAGCATTTAGTACCATTCACAAATAAGCCATTAGTACTTCCTTTTCCCTTATAGTTACCATCAATAATCTGGAAGCCATATTGGGCAGTTTCTGGAACAGTTACTCGCAATAAAATTGCATGTTGCATTGATACTGACCGGGAAGCCAAGACAATAGTGTTTGCAGGATGCCGCCCCAGAGAATAAGTAGTCTCTCGCAAGGGGACAGTTCGCCGCCCTTCTAGGTCTTGGATGACCAACAGATGGCGTATTTTTTCCCGCTCATTTCCATGCATGGCTGTTCCTCAAATTTCTCATATAATTAATATTTATGTCTTAGTCTGAAAAGGACTGCTCCTATAAGTCCAGAATTTCAGGCTGCACTTATGGAAAAACTTGCTCAATCAAAGTTCTCACCATCTGCGTAGGCGTAGCCCGCACTTCTCTACGTTCGCGCAGCGTGTCGCAGACAGACGCTGCGCGTAGCTTGCTTCCACGTTCGCGCAGCGTGCCGTAGGCAAGTGGTACGACAAAGCGCTGCGCCAACGATTGCGCTCAGTACAAATCAGTGACCACCGCAGGCATCGCAAAAGTGGTATATAGACCAGCCTTTACCTTCATAATTGACCGCACTCAGCGCTAACGGAACTCAGCACTCTTCTTTTTATAGAATGAGTTGGCTAATTGTTCAATCGGTTTTTGTAGTAGAAATTATAGTTGTTTTCTCTACTCATACATAAGTTATAAAGTTTGTTCCTTTGTCTATATCATCTAACCTTGTCTTTCTTAGGATACCCAGATTAACAATTCAAAATTAAAATTTCAAAATTGTACCCTTACAGGGAAGCAAACTACGCGTAGCGTCATGTTGGGGCAGCCGCTTGTAGAGAAGATAGTTACATAAGAGGATTTCAAACTAGACTAAAACTGAACAAAGCCAAAGCCAATCCCCCTCCGATCCAAGTGTAGATGTTGGCGTTAGTCTCTCTTTAGAGCTATCCATTAGTCACATATTTCTTAAGATTTATAAAACGCCTAATCTCCAACCTCATAAACTTAGAGACTTTTTATGTCCTATATATAGATTATTAGTCCAAGAACTTAGGGATATAAGATAGAGAGGTATGTTTAACTTTTCCTTCCCATAATAATGGGGTTGAAAAAGCAAGCATTAGTTAAGCATGGTTAATGAGTACGAATTCATACCTATTATTCACAATCTAATGCTGAAAGTGTTTTGAGCATTGGATGAGCATTTTAGAGAGAGTGAAGGCTAAAAGTGTTGATATTATGTCGGTTTATCGTAATCTGCAAGAAACTCATTTAAATCGTGCCCGCGCCAGTCTCAGACAAGCGCTTTCTTGGTATGGATATCTTCGCAAGTCAGGACAGTTATCATCTAACCCAGAATTGCTAGGTTTGATGAAACCAGAATTGGAAGCTTTGAACGCCACACTCAACAAGCTAGATTCTAACGTCATTAGAATTGCCGTCTTTGGTTTGGTGAGTCGGGGAAAGTCAGCAGTTTTAAATGCCTTGCTGGGAGACAAGATTTTGCAAACTGGGCCCCTGAATGGTGTCACCCAATGGCCCCGTTCCGTGCGCTGGCAGCCCAGTGATAAGGTACTAGTAGAGTTAATTGATACCCCTGGATTA
Source organism: Nostoc cf. edaphicum LEGE 07299 (assembly GCF_015207245.1). Classification (GTDB taxonomy): domain Bacteria; phylum Cyanobacteriota; class Cyanobacteriia; order Cyanobacteriales; family Nostocaceae; genus Nostoc; species Nostoc edaphicum_B. Next base: position 1,246 of record NZ_JADEXF010000336.1, on the reverse strand, counting down.
GATGAAATTGAGGGGGAGTCACGGGCGGATATGGCACGAGAAGTAGTACATCAGGCAGATTTGATTTTGTTTGTCGTATCTGGTGATATCACGCGCACTGAGTATCAAGCGCTGCTGCAATTAAGGCGATCGCAAAAACCCTTGATTTTAGTGTTTAACAAAATAGACCTTTACCCAGATACAGACCAAGGAGCAATTTACCAAAATTTACAACAACTGGGTGCAGGGCATCCTGAAGCGAAACCTCTACTACCTGATGAAATTGTGATGGTGGCAGCGGAACCAGCAGCAATGGAAGTGCGGGTTGAATGGCCTGATGGGCGTGTCACTTATGAATGGGAGACACCACCACAGCAAGTAGATGAACTCAAAGAGATAATTCTGAATATTCTGAATCGGGAAGGGCGATCGCTTCTGGCTTTAAATGCACTGATCCAAGCACGAGATGCAGAAGCCGCGATCGCTCAAAAAACTATCGATTTACGCGAAAAGGAAGCCGAAGAAATTATTTGGCAATTTACCAAATACAAAGCCTTGGCAGTAATGCTTAATCCCATCGCCTTTTTAGATATTCTGGGCGGAACTGTTGCTGATTTAGCTTTAATTCGCGCTCTCGCTAGATTGTATGGTTTGCCGATGACTAGCTATGAAGCCGGAAAAATTTTAAAAACGATTTTATTTAGTTCTGGTGGCTTGCTACTTGGAGAACTAGGTAGTAGTTTGCTTTTGGGTTTAGGTAAAAGTACGGCTGCAATCACTAGTGGTGACAATCCCAGCAATATTACTGCTTTTGCTAGCAGTGCGATCGCTCAAGCTGGTATCGCCGGTTATGGCGCATACTCCGTTGGCAAAGCTGCCCAAGTCTATCTCGAAAAAGGCTGCACTTGGGGACAATTAGGCGCTAGCAGCGTCATTCAAGAAATTCTCTCTCAAGTCGATCAAAATACAATTCTGTATCGTTTGCGACAAGAGTTAAACATAAAGTATTGAGAATAATTAAAAACTGCTATCTTTTTGTTACCGTTTATAAGTGTTTATCAACTTCTATCAAAGTCTTCTGACAATTGACTGACATTCCCAAATTGGGATGCAAGATTGAGAACATGACCATCTCTACTAGCGATCGCAACTAGTAGAATTCCCGTACCTTTTTAAATCTAAAGATGACGAGAGGGTAATCCCACTCAATTTTGCTAAAAAGATGGCGGTGTTTACCACTACCTCTTGTGGGAAGCCTATCTAAACT
>NZ_JADEXF010000335.1 GCF_015207245.1 Nostoc cf. edaphicum LEGE 07299 | reverse complement strand
TGTTAAATTTAGCTTTTGGGATTTATGGTTAACACATTTTTTCAAGCATTCGATATAGATGAAAATGGACTATAATCGGAACATATAAGAATTCGCGTTGAAAAAATCATTACTTCCTCATAATAACTTTGTAATTCATTTATTCATCTTTATAGAAACTTTAAGAAAACACGAGTATAGTTTACAGACAAATCTAGTTATATCTCATAAAATATAATCACTCAATTACTAAAACAACGCCTATATATTGCTATTTTTAGTTGGATTGACCAGGAAGGTCTTGATAATAAAAGAATTCAAAAACTTGATTTGACATAACAGCTAATTCCGTTTTGAAGTGCATACTACAACAACATTCATTAAAAGTTTAAAAAACATGGATAGCGAACAGCATCGACGCTATCAGACCTCTATGGTATCAACTTATTACCCTGAAACTACTTTCCTTGACTCTGTTGTCATGTCAGACGGAACTGAGCAATCACAAGGCTCGGATATCCTTACACGTTTGCACAGTGGAGAAGTTTTCATCGTCAATAGTCGGAGGCGAAATGGATTAATACTCTTTAAACGCTACCATGCAGAGTTTGCTGGGCCTGGGGCTGCTGTGGGTGGGGATTACGATTGTGATTGCCAAAGGGCACTGCCCATAGGTAATCTTTCTTTATTAACTCCTGAATCTAATGAAGAACGCCAGAAGGCTTACTTGATTAGGCGACAGTGGATTCGATTGATCAAACAAATTACAGAAAATCCACTGCCTGGGCAGCGAGTCCAGAAAATTCTCGATCAATTTGAACAATACTTTCCACCAGAAATAGTGGCTCTTTTGCCGGATGTTGCCTTTGCTCTTTTAGTGGGTGTGCTGCCACAAACTGTGGGAGTAGTACGCCGTTTGGGCAGTGAGGTAAACAGCAGGTTTAATTACTGAGTAAATTGCTAAGATGACAAATTTGCCAAAGCAGCTTTTACTCGATTAACGGTGCGGGCGTTTTCTTCTATCGTACCGACAGTAATTCGTAATCCTCCGCTAATGTGCCGTACAAGAGTGCCGAGTGTTCTAAGTTTCTGGTGGAAAGTTTTTAAAGCAGCTTCTTGTGAATTAAAGCCATTTGGTTTAAGACGCAGGTAAATAAAGTTGGCAGCACTTGGAGTAATTTGTAGTTCTGGTTGCTGGGATAAAATTTCGATGAGTTTAGCTCGTTCACTCAGGGCCTGGGAAATTGATTCCAGCAAAAGTGCACGATTTTGTAAACCAACTAAGGCAGCTGCTAGGGAAAAACTGGGGAGATTGTAGGGTAAGCGAACTTTTTCTAAAATGGCGATCGCTTCGGGATGGGCAACGCAATAACCAATACGGAGAGATGCTAATCGGAAAGCTTTAGAAAAAGTGCGTAATATTACCCAATTGGGATGCTGTCCTAATTCACCTACTAGGGTAGTTTGACTGAATTCAAAGTAAGCTTCATCAATTACTACTAAAATATGCTGTGGCAAGCTTCTTAACCACGCTAACTCTGCCTCAGTTAAGCTGTTAGCAGTCGGCGAATTGGGATGGACTACGAAAACTACGCGAATGGGGGGATTTTGAGTTTGTTCGATCGCAGACTGTGCGGCGCTTATGTCAATTTCAAAAGTTGTTTCATTTCTCCCCACTGCCACTACAGGAATGCCCAAAGTTTGTGCCAAAATCCCGTACATTGAGAAAGTAGGATTGGCAACCAGAATTGACCCTTCTCCTCCTAGACAGGTGGCGATTAATAAAGAGCGGATTAGTTCATCTGAACCATTACCAACAGAAATATTGGCAGCAGTAAAGAAGGATGATGAGAGGGCGGCTGACTGATTAATGTATTCAGCGATCGCATCCTTAAGTGTTTCATGTCCGCCATCAGGATAACGATTTGTTTCAATTACTTGCTGATAAGTCCACGCCAGCTTCTCTTTTAACTCAGGAGGTAAATCGTAGGGGCTTTCATTTGTATCTAATCGATCGAACTTTGTGGGAACAAAATTGGCTGTATCGCTGCTAGGATGAGGTTTATAGGCGGTGAATTGGGCTAAATCTGACCGGATGAAGGGAAGCATAGTTTTAGTCATTAGTCATTAGTCATTGGTCATTAGTCATTGGTCATTAGTAACTAACAAAGCACAAATGACTAACGACATTATTTATGTGTGAGTCTAATATTTTACAACTTCAAGGTAATTGGCAAAAGAGGCGAATTGCCTGCCAAATTTCTTCCATAACATTACCCAAGGTGTGGTCACTGTCGAGTTCGACTAACTCCACCCAAGGACGCGATCGCACAAAATCACGACTAGCTTCTATCGGAATGACTTCATCCTTTTTTCCGTGCAAAATTAGCGTGGAGATAGGGCGTTGTAAAAACTTTTCTTGGTATTGGGCAGCATCTGTAACGAAATCGTAATTTAAGGGAAGCGTAGACGCAGAGCGGCTTGTCGTTAGACATCGCTGCTCACCATAGTGGTAGACCATGATATATTTTTCTCGCTGCCAACGCTGTACTTTTTCATCCCCTAGCTTAGGCAACCAATGGGATAAAAACCCAAAAGCTGGTGCTAGCAAAACCAAGCGTTGCACTTGCAAATTTTGTTGTCCCAAGTGGGCAGCGGTCAAACCACCCAAACTTGAGCCAATGAGTGTTACTGGTGTAGAATCATTGCTGAATTCTGCGGCAACTTGAGTGAGCTGACGAGTGATTGTTAATTGGGAAAAATCACCAGCATTGAGATCGGGAATTTTCAGCCTTGTCTGAATTTGGGTAAAGCGATCACTTATATCCTGCGCTTTGGCAGATTTAGGGCTAGAAGCAAATCCGTGAAGATATATGTAGTCCAAAGTTGTAAATAGTTAGGAGTTAAAAATTATTGAGTGTTGATAAATAAAGATTTATCATTTGTTGTGTCTCACTTATAATTCATAACTCACAACTCCTTACTCCTAAGTTTTATTACCGCATTGTGACAAATTCCTCTGCGGATGAGGGATGGATACCCACAGTGGCATCAAAGTCTTTTTTGGTTGCGCCCATCTTGATGGCGATCGCTACACCTTGGATAATCTCAGCGGCACTTTCACCTACCATGTGAGCGCCTAGAACTTTGTCGGTGTTGCCATCAACCACCAACTTTATCATTGTCTTCTCTTGCTTACCAGTCAAACTGTGGTACATGGGGCGAAAGCGAGTGCGAAAAATTTTGACAGCATCACCAAGTTTTTCCCGTGCTTCGGCTTCTGTCCAGCCGACTGTTGCGGCTTCTGGGGTAGAAAATATGGCTGTGGGCACAGTTTCGTGACTGAATTCGCGGCGATTATTCCCAAATTCGCTATCGGCAAAAGCGCGACCTTCGCCAATAGCTACGGGAGTTAAATTGATTCGGTCGGTGACATCGCCAACAGCAAAAATATTCGGTTGATTAGTTTGACTATATTCATTGACTGCGATCGCATTTGTGGTAGCGTATCCAGGCCCTTCTACAGAACTGGCGACAACATCAACCCCGGCGTTTTCTAAACCTAATCCATCTACATTGGGAGTTCGACCGGTCGCTACTAAAAATACGTCGGCAATTACTGGTTCTTGCTCGTCTCCTGATAAAGTCAATTTCAACCCTTCTGGCACACGTTCAATTGCTTTCACCACATTATTTTGAATCAGCCGAATTCCGTGGTTTGTCATGCCCTCTTCTATTTCTGTACGGACATCCTCATCAAACCCCTTCAAAATCTTTTCACCTCTGGTAATTTGTGTCACCTGAGAACCCAAACCGCGCATAATACAAGCAAATTCCGTGCCAATATAACCAGCGCCAATAATAACGATGTGTTTTGGTTGTTCTTTTAGATGAAACATTTCGTTAGAGGTAATGCCATATTCCATCCCTTGTAAATCTGGTTTGATAGGACGCCCGCCAACAGCAATTAAAATTTTGTCTGCTGTAACTTTGCGTCCATCAACTTCGACTGTATGGGGGTCTACCAATGTGGCGCGACCAGAAAATAGTGCCACTCCGGCTTTTTCCAAGAAATTGATGTGTAGCTGCGACAGTCGCCGAACTTCCTTATCTATAGATGTAATGAAATATTCCCAGTCAAACTCAGCATTACCTACTTTCCAGCCATAGCCTGAAGCGTCACTGAACAGTTCGGGAAAGTGAGAGCCATAGACCATAAGTTTTTTGGGAACGCAACCGCGAATCACACAAGTGCCACCAACTAAATCATATTCAGCGATCGCCACTTTTGCGCCGTAGCTAGCCGCTCGTTTGGAAGCCGCCAAACCTCCAGAACCCGCACCAATTACAAATAGGTCGTAATCAAAAGTCATAAGTTTATGTTCTCTTTTGCAACAAGTGAGTTCCTGGGAACTTACACACAGAACGTGATTGAACTATATAACGATATCCGGTGAACGCTGTGTAAGTCCTGTCCTTGATTTAATCTAGCGTTAGCAGATGCTATCTGGTCGTAGGGAATATCACTTTTTGCTTTGGCGGCTGTAAAGGCAGTAGTTAACAATTGTATAGTTCTGCTCCTAGTCGAGCATAAGTCTGTGCTACCGCATTGGAGGAGCTAAATTCCACAGGACTTACGCAAAAGTATGACATAAACGTACTGCCTTCGGCGGTTCGCAGAGCATTTTTTACCCTCATTAGCAATTTTTATGTACTTGGAGAGTCAGTTGGGGTTACTGGTGTTGGATCTGTTGGAGTTACAGGGGTTACGGGTGTTACGGGTGTTACGGGTGTTGGAGTTACAGGTGTTACGGGCGTTGGATCTGTTGGAGTTACGGGTGTTGGAGCTGTTGGAGTTACGGGTGTTACGGGCGTTGGATTTGTTGGTGTTACGGGTGTTACGGGCGTTGGATCTGTTGGAGTTACGGGTGTTACGGGCGTTGGATCTGTTGGAGTTACGGGTGTTGGATCTGTTGAGGTTACAGGTGTTGGAGTTACGGGTGTTGCGGGCGTTGGATCTGTTGGTGTTACGGGTGTTGGATCTGTTGAGGTTACGGGTGTTGGTGTTACGGGGGTTGGATCTTTTGGCGTTACGGGTGTTGTATCTGTTGAGGTTACAGGTGTTGGAGTTACGGGTGTTACGGGCGTTGGGTCTTTTGGGGTTACGGGTGTCGGATCTGTTGAGGTTACAGGTGTTGGAGTTACGGGTGTTACGGGCGTTGGGTCTTTTGAGGTTACGGGTGTCGGATCTGTTGAGGTTACAGGTGTTGGAGTTACGGGTGTTACGG